>URHY01000012.1 GCA_900547815.1 uncultured Solobacterium sp. | reverse complement strand
GACAATAGTTGGGCTTGCCCCTGCGAAGATAGCTAGCTGCCGGGTCCTTTTTTTTTAGATTTTTGTTGATTCTTATATGTAAATTTGATATTTTTTTATTTAAGAGATATTGTATTATGGCATTCAAGGAGGCCGTTCATGTATAAAGTAAGTATATTGATTCCAGTATATAATGTGGAAAAATATTTATCAAAATGTCTGGAATCTATTCTTTTACAGACATACAAAAATATAGAAATTATTATTATAAATGATGGAACAACCGATTCATCTTTAGAAATTGCGAATTTATATGCAAGTAAGTATGATTTCATTCATGTATATAGCTATGAAAATGCAGGTATTTCTACTACTCGAAATCGGGCATTAGAAAAGGCTACGGGTGACTACTATTTATTTGTGGATAGTGATGATTATTTAGATCCTAAAATGATAGAAAAAATGGTTGATCGAGCTATCAAAACAAATAGTGATATAGTAACTTGCGGTTATCGTATTGAATATAAAGGTTTATCCATACCAGTAAGTCCTATGCGAAAACAAACTATGGATTCTTTATCTGCACTAAGAGCATTGTCTCAAAATAAGGGGATTAATAATTACCCTTGGGGAAAATTATATGCGGCTTCTTGTTTTAAAAATGTTCAATTTCCTGATGAAAAAAAAGGATTTGAAGACACATATACGGTTTTTAAGGCAATTTATAATGCGAAGCGCATATCTATAATGCCTAATTGTTACTATCATTATGTGAAACGTCCAGGATCTTTAACCGATCATATGGATATTGTGCAGGCTTATGAAATGCGTGCAGCCTATGAGTATCAAGAGCTTTGTTTGCATCAATGGTTTCCTGAAGAAAACTTTTATTACGATATTAACTTTTATAATAGTGATATGGTAATTTTATACACTTTGATTTTTTTCTATTCGAGAAAAGATCAACCTGTTTATGTACCAGCTGTAATTGATTGGTCAAAAATTAATATATTTTATAAAATAGGATATCGTGTATGGCGATTCATCGCGTGTATTAAGTTTGGGTGGTCTTTAAAATGGCAAGAGAATTAATTCGTAAGGCAACATTAGAAGATATGCCTATATTATTAGAAATATATGATAGAGCAAGAAAATTTATGGCTTCTTGTGGAAATGTAAATCAATGGACAAATGGATATCCATCAAAAGAAATATTGTCTGAAGATATCGCAAAAGGTGAAATGTATGTTTTAGAAGATGAGGATGGTATTCAGGCTAGTTTTGTATTTTACTGCGGAATTGATCCTTGTTACAACAAAATCTATGATGGTCAATGGTTAAATGATGAGCCATATGGAGTGATTCATCGAATTGCGACTCGTGGATTAAAAAAACATATGGCTAATATCATTTTAGAATATTGTTCTTCTAAAATTGATAATATTCGTATGGATACACATATTGACAATAAACCAATGCAAAATTTTTGATTAGACATGGATTTAAACATGTTGGTACTATTTATTTAAAAAATGGACAAAGTCGTTTGGCATTCCATTGTAATTTAAATGAAAATTAGGTAAACTTAAAGAGTTTAGGGAGATTATATTTATGGCATTTGAATCATTAAGTGAACGCTTAAATAAAGCATTTAAGAATATTTCAGGACAGGGAAAACTAACTGAAAAAAATATGACTGACATGTTAAAAGAAGTACGCATGTCATTATTAGAAGCCGACGTTAATTATGATGTTGTTAAGAGCTTTGTTGAAAATGTAAAAGAAAAGGCATTAGGACAAGAAGTATTAGATTCTTTAAATCCAGGTCAGATGGTAGTCAAAATTGTACATGATGAACTACAAACCTTATTAGGTGAGGAAGATGCACATATCCACTTTAAAAAACAGGGTATGACTACGGTTATGATGGTTGGTTTACAAGGTACTGGTAAAACGACAGCAAGTGCAAAAATTGCCAATTACTGTAAAAATAAATTGGCACGTCGTGTTTTATTAGTGGCATGTGACGTAGTTCGTCCTGCTGCTATTGAACAGTTACAGACACTCGGTAAAAGTATAGATGTAGAAGTATTCACATGTGGTCCAGAAACACCTGCAGTTGAAACAGCAAAACAAGCATTGACATACGCAAGAGATCGTCAAAAAGATTTGGTAATCTTTGATACGGCTGGTCGTTTACATATTGATGAAGCATTGATGCATGAGCTTCAACAAATGAAAGAGCTAGTTGTTCCAGATGAAATTCTATTGACTGTAGATGCAATGACAGGTCAAGACATTGTCACTGTTGCGAAAGAATTTAATGAGCAATTATCTGTAACAGGATTAATTGTAACTAAAATGGATGGTGATGCACGTGGTGGTGGATTGTTGTCTGTTCGTTCTATTACAAATGTTCCTGTATTGTTTGTATCAAATGGTGAAAAAGTTGAGGATTTAGAAGAATTCCATCCTGACCGAATGGCAGATCGTATTCTGGGAATGGGAGACATTGTATCATTAGTCGAACAAGCTCAAGATAAGTTGGATATGGATGTTCAGAAGAAAACAGCTGAACGTATGAAACAGGGTGTATTCACATTCAATGATTTGCTAGCGCAATTAGGACAAGTATCTAAAATGGGATCTATGCAAAAAATGATGAATATGATTCCTGGGATTAATAAAGTCGCAAAAAATTTAGACGATGAAAAAATGAATTCACAAATGAAAAAGAGTGAGGCCATTATTTTATCAATGACTGAATATGAACGTGAAAACCCATCATGTTTAAAAGCATCAAGAAAAAACCGTATTGCCAAGGGTGCTGGAGTTAAAGTCATGGATGTCAATCGTTTGATTAATCAATTAGAACAAATGCAGATGATGACTAAGATGATGAGTGGTAAGGCAAAACTTCCAGATATGGCTGGATTGCAGAATATGCAACGTGGCGGTGGAATGCCAGGTATGTCAAAGCATACTGGTAGTAAGAAACAGAAGGCTAAAAAGAAAAAGAAGAAAAAATAAAAAAATAAGGTGTAAAGTAAAAATACTTGACACCTTATTTTATTCATGTTATTCTATATGAGCTTTAATAAATTAGAAAAGGTAGGAATTTAAATATGGTTAAATTACGTTTAAAAAGAATGGGTAAAAAGGGGGCTCCTTTCTACCGTATAGTAGCTGCTGACTCACGTAGTCCTCGTGATGGTCGTTTCATTGAACAAATTGGTACATACAACCCAAATAAAGTTGAAAACAAAGTTACATTAGACAAAGAATTAACAAAGAAATGGTTAAGCAATGGTGCACAACCAACTGATACAGTTCGTTCAATTTTATCACACGAAGGTGTTTTAAAAGAAATGCACGAAGCTAAAAGTTCAAAATAATGATTGATTTAGAAAAAACATTATTAGACATTTGTTTACCACTTGTAGATGATCAAAAAGCATTATCTGTAAAAACAATGGCAACTACAAATGAAAATGAAATTTTATTGTATGTATATGCCAATAGCGAAGATGTTGCACGTTTAATTGGTCGCAAAGGAATTATGGCTAGCAGTATTCGTCAGATGATGTCTATTGCGGCACGTGATGTACACAAAAGAATTTCAGTAAAATTTGAAGCGTATTAGGATGTGATTTCACATCCTGATTTTTTTAGGAGGACATATGATAAAAGTAGCTCAAATCATCAATACTCATGGACTTAAGGGTGAATGTAAATTATATCTTGTGACAGATGATCCCCAACATCGTTTTGAAAAAGGAAGAGTCTTGCATTTAGAAGATGGTCGTACTTTAACTGTAGTGCGCTATCGCGAACAAAAAGGCTTTGGATATTGTTATTTTGAAGGAATTGATTCCATTGAAAAAGCAGAACAATTAAAGACAAAGAATCTATTCATTGCTCAAGATGATTTACCAGAACTTGAAGAAGGTCAATATTACTATCATGAATTGATGAATTGTACTGTATATAATGAGAAAAAAGAAAATCTTGGTGAAGTTGTAGATATATTAGAAACAGGTGCTAATTTAGTGCTTCGTGTAAAATCAAAAGGTAATAGCTTCTTATTGCCTTTTGTACCAGCATTCGTACTGGATGTAAATAAAGATGCACATGAAATCACAATTCGTGAAATGGATGGTTTACGATGAAAATATCAGTATTAACATTATTCCCAGAATATTTTGAACCATTAATGACGACAAGTATTCTAAAGCGTGCAAAAGAAAAAGAACTATTTGAATTTGAAACCATTAATTTTCGAAAGTTTACGAAAGAAAAACATGGGCATGTAGATGATACTCCCTATGGTGGTGGAGCCGGAATGGTTTTGATGTGCCAACCGATATTAGATGCATTACAATCCATTCGCACAGAAGATAGTACAGTTATTTTGTTGACGCCTCAGGGGAAGACTTTTAATCAACAAATCGCAAAGGAATTATCTTTAAAAGATCATTTAATATTCATTTGTGGACATTATGAAGGATTTGATGAAAGAATTCGTGATTATGTGGATATTCAAATGTCTTTAGGTGACTTTGTCTTAACCGGTGGAGAAAGTGCATGTATGGTTATGTGTGATTGCATATTGCGTATTTTGCCTGGAGTAATTCGTCAAGATTCAAGTGATGATGATTCTTTCTCAAATGGATTATTAGAATATCCACAATATACAAGACCGGAAGTGTATGATGGGAAAAGAGTTCCTGATGTATTATTGAGTGGGCATCATGCGAATATTAAGAAATATAGACATGAAGAATCTTTGAAACGAACTGCACTGTATCGTCCAGATTTATTAGATAATTTAGAATTAAATAGAGAAGATCAAAAAATTGTGGAAGCAGTGTTAAAAACAAAAAAATAATCTTGCGTAAAATGGGTTGACATGATAATATAAATGGGCGTTTACGCATAGGTAGTTCCGCTGACACATTGTGTGAATGAACTGATAACCAAATATTAGAAGAAAAGGAGAAAAGAAAATGAACTTAGCATTAGTTAATGAAGTAACAAAATCACAATTAAAGACTGATATTCCAGCATTCCGTTCTGGTAGTACTGTTCGTGTACACGTTAGAATCAAAGAAGGTGACAAGAGCCGTATCCAGGTATTCGAAGGTGTTGTAATTGAACGTGCAGGTGGAGGAATCTCTGAAACATTTACAGTACGTAAGATTTCTAACCAAATTGGTGTTGAACGTAAATTCCCTTTACACTCACCAATCATTGACCACATTGAAGTAGTTCGTCACGGTAAAGTACGTCGTAACAAATTATCTTACTTACGTAATCGTTCAGGTAAAGCTGCTCGTCTTAAAGAAGTTCGTTAATTGTTTAAAAAAGTCTGATTTTCAGGCTTTTTTTTCTGAAAAGACTTATAATAGAAATATGACAATTAGGGGGATAGAAAAATATGAAGAAAGCTAAAAAAAGTGAGCTTAGATATAATGAGGATGATGAACGTACATTACTCGAGGATATACTAGGATTTGTAAAAGTTTTCGTAGTAAGTGCAATTGTAATCTTATTATTTGTGAACTTTGTTGCACATCCTGTTCGTGTTGATGGAAGAAGTATGTATCCAACATTAAAAGATGGAGAATTTGGGTTTACAAACGTCGGTGGAGCTTTACTTAATGGTGTAGAACGAGGGGACATTGTTGTTGTGACGATGGAAGAAAATGGACAGAAAACACACTGGGTAAAACGTATAATTGGTTTACCTGGAGATACTATTAGCTGTGTGAATGACATTGTTTTTATTAATGGTAAAGTATTGGATGAGACTAAATATATTGATCCAGATTATCGCCAATCATTGGTAGATAAATTTGGTTATTTTAATAAGGTACCTAATGAAGACAATACAAATGTTCAAGATTTTGAAGAAGTGACATTAGGCGACGATGAATATTACGTGATGGGAGACAATAGACCTTATTCAAAAGATTCTAGATATATTGGGCCAGTAAAAAAATCACAAATATTCGCAAAGAAGATGTTAGTCTTGTTACCAATTTCAGATATAGGAGTGAAAGATTAGTGGCAAACGTACAATGGTTTCCAGGTCATATGACCAAAGCCAAAAGGCAAATGGAAGAAAATTTAAAAAAAGTTGATTTTGTGATTGAGATTCGTGATGCTAGAATGCCTGAAGCCAGTAAAAATCCGATGTTAGACCAATTGATTCAAAATAAACCGCGCTTGATTCTTTTGTCTAAAAAAGATAAGGCCGATAAAGAGCTTACGAAACAATGGGTAAATGCACTAGAAACAGAAAATCAAAAAGTATTAGCTTTAGATTTTATTCACGAAAATTTTTCAAAGCAATTAATTAAAGCATCGAATGAATTGTGTGTAAAATTGATTGAAAAACAAAAGCGCAGAGGCATGAAACCAAGAGCTTTACGAGCCATGGTATGTGGAATACCGAATGTTGGTAAAAGTACGTTTATTAATACGTTTGCGAAAAGAAAAGCCGCTCAAACAGGTGATCGTCCAGGCGTGACAAAAAGCCTTCAATGGATCAAAGTAGGCCAAACCTTAGAATTGTTAGATACACCAGGTGTATTATGGCCAAAATTTGAAGATCAACAAGTAGGGTTAAAACTAGCTTTATTAGGCTCGATAAAAGATCAAGTTGTAAATATGGACGATTTAGCTTTATTTGCATGTGAATATTTGATGAAAGAAAAGCCAGAAATATTTGATACGGTATATCATGTTGAAATTGCGGATACATCTTACGAAACTCTACAGAATATTGCCATAAAACGTGGCTATTTATTAAAGGGTGAAATTGATGAAAACCGTTTAATGTTAAGCTTTGTCAAAGATATTCGAGAAAATAAATGTGGCTTGATTACTTGGGAGAAGCCCTATGCTTGATAGACCTTTGGAACATGATTATTGGAATCAAGATGAAAGTGTTTTAGGTATGGATGAGGCTGGTCGAGGCCCTATTGCAGGTCCATTGATGGTAGCTGGTGTTATTTTTCCAAAGGGATATCAAAATGCGTTGATTGATGATTCAAAAAAATTGAGTGAAAAAAAGCGAGAAGAGTTGTTTAAAACAATTATTCAAGATGCTTTGTATTATCAAATTCTTGTGGTGGATGAAAAGACAATTGACAAGAAAAACATCTATCGTGCTACACAAGAAGCAATGATGGAAATTGCAAACAAGGCACAATGTGACTTTGTGCTTAGTGATGCGATGCCATTACCAGATATCGATAAACCTTACCAAGCTATTGTAAAGGGTGATCAAAAATCTTTATCGATTGCGGCTGCAAGTATTTTAGCAAAAGTAACTCGAGATCGATGGATGAAAAAGCTTGATGAAATGTATCCACAATATGGTTTAGCTAAACATAAAGGGTATCCAACAAAAGCTCATATTGAAGCATTAAATCAATATGGACTTCAGGATTTTTATCGAAGAAGCTATGGTCCTGTAAAAAAACTTGAAGAAATTAGACTTTTTTAGTTAAAAGTCTCTTTTTTTTCGTATAAGAGTATATGAAAATAAGCAGGGAAGCTATTTTATGGTATGCCATCCAATATGATGGAGATTGGAAAAAAATTGGTAATGCGATAAAGGCACATGAAAACTATTCCATCATTACATATCCATACGCATATTTTACAATTGTAGATGATGAGTATCCAGATGCATTTAAAAAGCTTAGGTATCCGCCATGGATTATTTTCTATCAAGGAGACTTAGGCTTATTGAAAGAAAAAGGAGTAGGAATTGTAGGCGCAAGAAATTGTTCTTTACAAGCGCTACAAAATACAGATCTTATTGTAAAGAGATTACAATCAAAGTATGTGATTGTCTCTGGTCTTGCAAAAGGAATTGATGCTAGAGCACATCAAAATGCAATAAGGACAATTGGAGTGCTTGGATGTGGTATTAATGTAATTTATCCAAAGGAAAATACATTTTTATTTGAAAGGATGAAATATACAGGACTGATTATTAGTGAATATCCAATGCATGTTAAACCTTTGGCGTATCATTTTCCATGGCGCAATCGTTTGATTGCTGCATTAAGCTATAGTTTGGTAGTGATTGAAGCTTCTTATAAAAGTGGTACGATGATTACAGTAAATGAGTGTTTAGAATTAAGTGTACCAATTTATTGTGTTCCTACTGCTTTTCAGGATGAAAAACATCAAGGATGTAACTATCTGATTAGTAATGGCGCCAATATTTTAGTGGATATAAAAGATGTTGATGATATCTGAGGATTGACAAAATGAATTTTTTAATGTTTTATATAGCGTGAATATGGGGGAAACAAATGAAAAAACATTTAGTTATAGTGGAGTCGCCTTCTAAATCGAAGACGATTGAAAAATATTTAGGAAAAGAATACAGAGTTGTTTCCAGCAAAGGCCATGTATGTGATTTGGCAACAAGCGGAAAAGAAGGTTTAGGAATTGATGTTGATCATGATTTTGAACCTAAATATAAAATTAGTAAAGAGAAAAAGGAAGTTGTAAAAGAGTTAAAAGAATATGCTTCTAAAGCAAAAGATATTTATCTTGCAAGTGACCCGGATCGTGAAGGGGAAGCTATAGCATGGCATTTAGCTCGTGTTTTAGATTTAAACATAGAAGACAATAATCGTATTGTATTCCATGAAATCACGAAGCCTGCTATTCTTGAAGCCATAAAAGAACCACGAAAAATTGATATGGATCTAGTGAAGTCACAAGAAACACGTCGTATGCTAGATCGTATAATTGGATTTAAATTGAGTAAATTATTACAAAATAAAATTCAATCTAAATCAGCCGGTCGTGTGCAATCTGTAGCGTTGAAATTGATTGTCGATCGTGAAAATGAAATCAAGTCGTTTAAGCAAGAAGAGTATTGGACGATTCATGCACAATGTAAAAAGCAGAATAAAGCATTTGAAGCGGATTTAGTGAAGGTTGAAGGTAAAAAGCCTAAAATCAAAAATGAAGATGAAGCTAAGGCATTATTAGAAAGATGCAATGGAGAATATATCGTTTCATCAATTTCTAAAAAGCAGAAGAAAAAACAGCCAAAGCTTCCATTTACAACTTCTACAATGCAGCAGGAAGCAAGTACAAAATTAGGTTTTGGTGCAAAAAAGACAATGAGTGTTGCACAAAAAATGTATGAAGGTATTGATCTAGGCGGAAATATGGAAGGTTTGATCACGTATATGCGTTCAGATTCAACACGTTTATCTGATATTTTCGTTTCAGATGCCAAGGAATTTATCACAAATACATATGGTAAAGAATATGTTGGGCATGTACATCAAAAGAATGGTAAAAATACGCAGGATGCGCATGAAGCCATTCGACCTACAAATATCAAACGTACACCAGAATCAATCAAAGATCATTTAACGAATGATCAATATCGTTTATATTCATTGATTTATGCGCGTACTTTAGCATCCTTAATGAAAGATGCTGTTTATGATGTGACAAGTGTTAAAATCACAAACAACGATTTAGAATTTAGTGCAAGTGGGCAAACTATGACTTTTGATGGTTACTACAAAGTCTATTCTAAATATGAAAAACAAAGTGATGCTTTACTTCCTAAGTTGGAAGAAAATGAAGTTTTAAAAAATGTAACTCCAACTTCAAAGCAGCACTTTACAGAACCACCAGCACGTTATACAGAAGCACGCCTGATTAAAGATCTTGAAGAAAAGTCAATTGGTCGTCCAAGTACATATGCGACAATTATTGATACTTTACAAAAACGTGGCTATGCCTCATTAGAAAAGGCAAGTGAAACTTCAAAGACGAAGGTATTTATTCCTAGTGAGCAGGGGATTTTGACAAATGAAAAACTACAACAGTATTTCTCAAGTGTCATTAACGTAGAATATACGGCAGATATGGAAAAAACTTTGGATGAAATTGCCGAAGGAAACGAGGACTCTGTATCTTACATGCACAAATTTTATGATAAATTTGCTCCTCTTGTAGAAGATGCCTATGAAAAAATGCCAAAGAAGGAATTAGAACGTGTAGGACGTACATGCCCTGAATGTGGTGGAGAGCTTGTTTATCGTAATGGTCGTTTTGGTAAGTTTATTTCTTGTATTAACTTTCCAACATGTCGCTACACTGAAAATGATGAAGAAGAACTTCCAGAAGAGGCAAAAGAAGAAAAAATCTGTCCAAACTGCGGAGCTAAGATGGTGATTAAAAGAGGTCGTTATGGCCAGTTCTGGGCATGTTCAAATTATCCGGAATGCAAAACTATCGAATCTTTGAAAAAGAAGGCGAAACCTGAGCCAACAGGTGAAATGTGTCCGGAGTGTGGACATGAGCTTGTCAGAAGAAAATCACGTTTTGGGACAACTTTCATTGGTTGTTCAAATTATCCAAAATGCCACTATATAAAAAAAGAACCTAAGAAAACAGAGGAAGATAAATAATGGAACAAGTTACGGTTGTAGGAGCAGGACTTGCCGGATGTGAGGCAAC
This sequence comes from uncultured Solobacterium sp., assembly GCA_900547815.1. GTDB lineage: Bacteria > Bacillota_I > Bacilli_A > Erysipelotrichales > Erysipelotrichaceae > Holdemanella. Next base: position 27,999 of record URHY01000012.1, on the reverse strand, counting down.
GTGGCAGCTCGTAAAAAGAAATATTCCAGTGCGATTAATTGAAATGCGCCCTAAAAAGGAAAGTCCAGCCTTTCATACAGATCGATTTGCGGAACTTGTATGTTCGAATTCACTTCGATCCAATGCGATGAATAATGCGGTAGGTATTTTAAAAGAGGAATTACGCCAAATGGATTCATTGATTATGAAATCAGCAGATATGCATGCTGTACCAGCTGGAAGTGCGTTGGCAGTTGATCGCGAGACTTTTTCACAATATATTACTGATACAATCAAAAATCATCCATTGGTTGAAGTTGTCAATGAAGAAATGACAGCTTTACCCCAAGGACCATGCATTATCGCAACAGGACCTTTGACAAGTGATTCTCTAGCGAAGGCTATACATGATTTCACTTCTGAAGATACTTTCCATTTCTATGATGCAGCAGCACCTATTATTGAAAAGGATTCGATTGATTTTAGTAAAGCCTACTATAAGTCTCGCTATGACAAAGGTGAAGCAAGTTATATCAACTGTCCGATGAATGCGGATGAATTTGAAACATTCTATGATGCATTGATTCATGCAGAATGTGTGAATTTGCACGATTTTGAAAAAGAAACATATTTTGAAGGTTGTATGCCCATTGAGGAAATGGCACGTCGTGGAAAGAAGACTATGTTGTTTGGGCCATTAAAGCCGGTGGGATTGGAAAAAGACAAGGATTCACATCCAGTTGCCGTAGTTCAGTTACGCCAAGATAATGTAGCTGCAAGTATGTACAATATTGTTGGTTTCCAGACACATTTAACTTGGCCTGAACAAAGAAGAGTTTTCTCTTTGATTCCTGGATTAGAAAATTTGAAAATTACTCGTTATGGTGTTATGCATCGAAATTCTTATTTATCAAGTCCAATTGTTTTAAAAGAAACATATCAATCAAAGAAACGTGATGATTTATTCTTTGCCGGACAATTAACGGGAGTTGAAGGCTATGTTGAATCTTGTGCATCCGGATTGATTGCCGGAATCAATATGTCGTTGTATATGCAAGGTAAAGAACCAATTTGTTTTGGAAATACTTGTGTGATGGGTTCACAAGCATACTATATTACGCATTGTGATCCAAAACATTTCCAGCCAATGAATGCAAACTTTGGCATTATGCATTTAAACGAAAAATGTAAGAAACATGAGCGTAAAGAAAAATTTGCTGCTCAGGCACTTTCTCGTATTCAAGAAATTCAGGAACAAGTCAATGGATGAGTTGATTGATCGTTTTCTAAAATATATATATCGAAAGAATACGCAATCAGATAAAACTATCGAATCGTATAAAAATGATTTGAACCAATATAAAGAATATTTATTAAGTCAATCTATTGATTCTTTTGAATCGTGTGATAGATTGACTTTTATGAATTTTTTAGCTACATTGGATCATTTAAAATCCAGTTCGATTGCACGTAAAATGAGTGTATATCGTTCTTTCTATGCGTATTTGGCAGAGTATATGGGTATCAATGAAAACCCTTTATTAGGGATACAGACACCAAAGAAGTCAAAACAAATTCCAGATTTTTTATTTGTAGAAGAAATTCAGGAATTTTTAAATTCTTATGAAGATAACAAAGAAGATCAATATCGTGATCGCATATTATTTACGATGATGTATGCATGTGGATTACGTGTTAGTGAATGTGTTTCTTTGGAATGGAATCAAATTGATTTCAACAATCGAATCGTGCATATTCGAGGTAAAGGGGATAAAGATCGTATTGTACCTTTTTATCAAGGCTTTGAAAAAGAATTGTTGGATTATAAAAATAGTTTTTGGTCAAAATATGCAGTGGATGATCATGTATTTGTGAATTTAAGAGGTAAACAATTAACTTCTCGTGGTATTCAGTATTTAATGGATAAACATGCCAAAGCCATTGGAATGCATATGAAATTGCATCCACATATGTTGAGACATAGTTTTGCGACACATTTATTAGATAATGGAGCAGATATTCGTGTTGTTCAAGAGTTACTAGGACATTCATCTTTATCAACAACACAAATTTATACGCATGTGACTACAGCACAGTTAGTGAAGGCTTATAAAAAAGCGCATCCTTTTGAAAAATAACATCTTGCAAGTTAAAAAGGTTATTGCTATAATGTAAAAGCGCGTGATTGCGCTAATTACACACATCATGGATTCGTGTGCCCGTGCACTAAGGTGTTGCATACGTCTGAAATGATGGAGGAGAAACGGAAAGGTAGGACTATTATGTCAATCGTATCAATGAAGAAAATGTTAGAGAACGGTGTTCACTTTGGTCACCAGACTCGCCGTTGGAACCCAAAGATGAAACCATTCATCTACACAAGTCGTAACGGGGTTTATATCGTAGATTTAAACCAAACACAAGCACAAATCGAAGCTGCTTACAATGAATTAAAAGCAATTAGTGAACGTGGAGGAAAAGTATTGTTCGTAGGAACAAAGAAACAAGCTGCTGAAGTTGTTGAAGAACAAGCTTTACGTTCAGGATCATTCTATGTTAACAAACGTTGGTTAGGTGGTTTATTAACAAACTTCCGTACAATCCAAAAACGTATTAAACGTTTAGTTGAAATTGAAGAAATGGAAGCTAGTGGAAAAATCGAAGTTTATACTAAGAAAGAACAAGCTAACTTACGTAAAGAAAAAGCTAAATTGGAAGGTTCTTTAGGTGGAATCAAAGAAATGAAGAAACTTCCAGATGCATTAGTTGTTATTGATCCAAAAGAAGAACACAATGCTATCGCTGAAGCTAAAAAATTAGGAATTCCTGTATTCGCTATGTTAGATACTAACTGTGATCCAGAAGACGCTGATTATCCAATCGCTTCTAATGATGATGCAGTTCGCTCAATTAAATTAGTCACAACAATCTTAGCTGATGCTATCGTTGATGCTAAGGGTGGTCTATTAGAAATGGCTTACTTAGATGAAACTGAAGATGATGTAACTATGGAAGACGTAATCAAAAATGTTGAAGCACAAATCGCTGAAAACGAACGCCGTCGTCGTCAAAGAAATGAAGAACGTAGAAAACGTAACTTCGAACGTAAAAACCGTCGTCCTTTCAACAAAAAAGGTGATGACGTAAAACCAGCTGCTAAGGCTGAAGAAGCAAAAGCTGCTGAATAATTAAAAATATAGGAGGATGCTAAAATGGCTATCACTGCTGCTCAAGTAAAAGAATTACGTGAAAAAACAGGTGCTGGTATGATGGATTGCAAAAAAGCCTTAACTGAATGTGAAGGTGACATTGCAAAAGCTGTTGACTGGTTACGTGAAAAAGGAATCGCAAAATCTGCTAAAAAAGAAGGACGTATCGCTGCTGAAGGTTTAACTCGTGTTGCTGTTAGTGGAAACACTGCTGTATTATTCGAAGTTAACTCAGAAACAGACTTCGTAAGTAAAAATGAACAATTCTTAGGTTTGATGAATACTTTACAAGAAGCAATTCTTGCAAACAAACCTGCTTCAACTGAAGAAGCTTTAAATATCCAAACTGCAGAAGGAACTATCAATGATTTAATCATCAACGCTACTGCTACTATCGGAGAAAAAATTTCTTTCCGTCGTGTTGCTGTTGTTGAAAAAACTGATGATGAAATTTTCGGTTCTTACATGCACATGGGTGGATCAATTTCCGCAGTTGTAGTTTTAAAAGGAACTGAAGATGCTACAGTAGCTAAAAACTTAGCAATGCAAGTTGCAAGTATGGCTCCAAAATATGTATCTCAAGCTGAAGTACCAAGTGAAGAAGTTGAACACGAACGTGAACTTCAATTACAAATGATGAAGGCTGATCCTAACATGGCTAGTAAGCCAGAAAAAGTATTGGTAGGAATCTTAAAAGGAAAAGTTGACAAACACTTTAAAGACCAATGCTTATTAGATCAAGAATATTTCTTAGAACCAAAAACTAAGGTTTCTCAATTCTTGAAAGACAACAAAGCTGAAGTAGTAACTTTCGTACGTTTCCAAACAGGTGAAGGTATCGAAAAACGCGAAGAAAACTTTGCTGAAGAAGTTGCTGCTCAAATGGCTAAGTAATTTAAATTATGCTTTTAACCCTTGGAAATTCCAAGGGTTTTTCTTTTTCTTTGCGAAAAGATAGTGTATAATTGTTATGATAATTCAATAAGGAGCAATATTATGTATAAACGTGTTTTATTAAAATTAAGTGGAGAAGCGCTATCTAGCCCTGAATCTGCTTTTGATCCGGAAATCTTAAAAAGATTAGCAAAAGAGTTAAAAGAAGTTCAAACATTAGGTGTTGAACTTGCAATCGTTGTCGGTGGTGGAAACTTTATTCGTGGTAAAATGATGGCTGAAATGGGAATGAATCGTGCTCAAGCTGATTATATGGGAATGTTAGGTACAGTAATCAATGCTTTAGCTGTTCAAAATGCTTTAGAACAAGAAGGAGTTCAAACTCGAGTTCAAACAGCTGTTGAAATGCAAAAAGTTGCTGAACCATTCATTTTAAGACGTGCATTGCGTCACTTAGAAAAAGGAAGAATCGTTATTTTTGGAGCTGGAACAGGTTCTCCATACTTCTCAACGGATACGACAGCAGCACTACGTGCATCTGAAATTAATGCTGATGTTATCTTAATGGCTAAAAATGGAGTTGATGGAGTTTATGATTCAGATCCTAAGAAAAATCCAGACGCAAAGAAATATGATACACTAAACTATATGGACGTATTAAACAAGGGCCTACAAGTTATGGACTCAACAGCTATTAGTATGTGCATGGATAATGATATTGATTTAGTAGTATTCAATATGAATGAACCAGGTAATATTGTTAAAGCTGTGCGCCGTGAAGTAAACGGTACTACAATCACAAAAAAGAAATAAGGAGAAGAAAACATGAGTGATATTTTATTAAATGCAGAAGAAAAAATGATAGGGGCTATTGATAATTTAGAATCAAATCTTCGTCAAATCCGTACAGGACGCGCTAGTGGACAAATGTTAGAACGTGTACAGGTCGAATATTATGGAGCAATGACTCCAATTAATCAAATTGCTCAAATCTCAGTAGTAGAAGGAACTCAATTAGTTGTTAAACCTTACGATCGTTCAATTGTTAAAGGCATTGCACATGCAATTCAAGCAGCTAATTTAGGATTAAATCCACAAGCTGAAGCAGATGTGATTCGTATTCAAGTTCCACAATTAACTGAAGATCGCCGTAAAGAGTTAGCTAAAGATGCTCAAAAATATGGTGAAGAAGCTAAAGTAGCTATCCGTAATGTACGTCGTGATGCTAATGATGCAATTAAAAAAGATAAAGAGCTTCCTGAAGATGAAAAGAAACAAACTTTAGAAGAATCACAAAAATTAACAGATAAATACATTAAAGATGTTGATTCAATTACTGAAACAAAGAAAAAAGAAATTTTAAATGTCTAAGTCCAAACTTGATTTGGACTTTTTTAAAAAGGAGGTTTATATGGCACCAAAAACAGTAGCTATAATCATGGATGGTAATGGTCGTTGGGCCAAACAAAGAGGCTTACCAAGAACAGCAGGACATAAAAAGGGTGCAGATACAATTCGTACTGTAGCTTTAGCTGCACAAGATATGGGGATTCAAAAGCTAATTTTATACGCTTTTTCAACAGAAAATTGGAAAAGACCTGAAGATGAAGTTTCTTATTTATGTAAATTGCCAGGCCTATTCTTTAATAAATTTATTAATGAATTGATGGAAAAGAACATTCGCGTTACGTTTGCTGGTGAGTTAGAAAAATTCCCACAAGCAACACAAGATGTAATCAATAAAGCTGTAAATATGTCAAAGAATAATACTGGTTTAGAATTATGCTTAGCCATTAATTATGGTTCTCGAAGGGAAATGCTTTTAGGTATGAAAAAATATGCTGACGAAGTTGTTCAAGGAAAGCGTTCAAATGATTTAACCGAAGAGGAGTTTTCTAAATATTTATTTGTTGCAGAAGATATAGATTTGATGATCCGTACAAGTGGCGAATTACGTATATCAAATTATTTGTTATGGCAACTTGCATATGCTGAATTAATTTTTACACCAGTCGCATGGCCGGATTTTGATGAAAAAGCATTAAAAGATTGCTTAGATGAATTTGCCTCAAGAGATCGAAGATTTGGAGGCTTGACATCATGAAACAAAGAATTATTACCGCTATAGGTATTATTCTTGTTGTTGCTCTGCCTGTTGCGCTAGGAGGATATTGGCTAGAAGCGTTAGCTTTGTTTATTGTATGCGCTGGTGCATATGAATGGATGCATATTCAACCTGATTTTAAAAGTTGGCCAAAATATGTAATGCCATTAAGTGCATTGGCTGTCATACTAACAAGAGTCTTACCTGACAAATATTTTTTTGTTGTTGTTACGGTTGTTGTGGTATTCTTGTGGAGTTTAGTTGTATTTGTTGAGAATTTTTCAATCATGAATGCCTTTGTGTGTATCTCATACATAACTATTTTTTCACTTGTCTACCATGCAGTAGGACAAATTTCAGGTGTACACCAGTATTTATGGACAATTGTATTTTCAACTTACGGTAGTGATACAGGAGCTTATTTTGTTGGACGAGCTATTGGAAAGCATAAGATGAATCCTAGAATTTCTCCTAAAAAAAGTTGGGAAGGTTTTGTAGGAGGTATTGTATTTGGCTTTATATTAAGCTTAGCGGTAAGTTTTAGCTATATTTCAAATTTGAATCCAGTATTGAACACATTCCTATGCTTATTGTGTCCAGTTACAGCAGAACTAGGTGATTTATGTTTTAGTGCTATAAAACGTCATTTTGCGGTAAAAGACTTTTCAAATCTTTTACCTGGACATGGTGGAGTTTTAGATCGTGTTGATTCACTCTTGATAAATATCATGTTGTTTAGCGTTTTATATACAATCATTCTCTAAGGGGGATTTTAATGGATTTTGTTATTGGATTAATCGCATTTATTCTAATGCTAAGTGTGATTGTCATTTTACATGAATTAGGACATTTTTTAGTTGCTAAACATTTTGGTGTATTCTGTAAAGAATTTTCTATTGGTATGGGCCCATGCCTGTATCAAAAACAAGGAAAAGAAACAGCTTTATCAATTCGTGCCATTCCTTTTGGTGGTTATGTTATGATGGCTGGAGAAGAAGATGGCACACAAAGTGAAGTAGATAGCTGGTTAAAAGATATACCTGAAAATAGACGATTAAATGGTATCGCAAAATGGAAGCAAGTCTGCATTATGATTGCAGGAATTGTGATGAATATACTTCTAGCATGGATCATATATATGGGTGTTGCTCTAGTACAAGGATATGTAGTGGAGGAAGCTAAGCCTATTGTATATGTTGTTGAAGAGAATTCCGTTGCTCAAAAGGCTGGACTTGAAAAAGATGATCATATCTTAAAAGTAAAAAGTGAAGATGGGAATAGTGTCAAACCTAAAACACAATATGAAATATTAGAGTTTATACAATATCATCATGATACACTCACATTAACTGTAAAAAGAGATGGTACAACATTCGAAACGACATTAACTCCATCTTATGATAAAGATATGGAAGGTTACACATTAGGTTATAAAGCTATTGCGTATGCTAAAAAAATTCCATGGTATCAATCATTATGGGTTGGATGTCAAAATACTTGGGATAGTGCAACAACTACATTTAAGTCTTTAAATATGATTGTTCATGGACAAGGATTAGAAAATTTATCGGGTCCTGTCGGTATATTAAATGTAACTAGTAAATCAGTACAATATGGTTTGGATATGTATTTTAGTCTATTTGCGATGATCTCATTAAATATTGGTATCTTTAATGCTCTTCCAATTCCTGCCTTAGATGGTGGAAGAATTTTGATATTATTGATTGAAAAATTGCTCGGACGAAAAGTATCTGCCAAAATTGTGGAAAATATTATTTTGGCAAGTTTTGTACTGTTAATGATTCTCTTTGTATACGCTACATACAACGATATACTTAGAATGTTTTAAAAAAAGAACCTATATTTCGGAAAGTATATTTCCAAGATATAGGTTTTTTATTATTACATAAAATATAAGATAGCTAACAAGTGACAAATACTTGCTAAGATAATGAAAATGTGCCATATAAAATGGAAATATCTTTTTTGTGGTTTTGAATAAAAGAAAGTTCCAATTGTATACATTACACCACCTAGGGCAATCAAAATAGTGAAAATTGGTCGTGTTTCTTTAATCAATGTTGGCAAAATAAAGACAGCTAACCATCCCATAACCATATAAATTGTCATCGATAATTTTGGATATGCTTTTGTCGCAATTGATTTTAATAAGATACCCACAATTACCATAACCCATTCAATAGCCAATATAGTATATCCTTTCCAATTATTCATAAGCTTTAAACAAATAGGCGTATAGGTACCGGCAATCGCTAATAAGATCATAATATGATCTAGCTTTCTAAATACATACTTGTGTGTTGTTTCGTGTGGCATGCCGTGGTAAAGACAAGAACCTGCAAACATAAATAGTAGACAAATCAAAAATATGGCTGTTCCAAGTGTCTCTACAATTCCACCCCTTATATAAGCGCGAATACTGTAGTATGGCAATGAGAACAGAATTAGAAGTCCCATAACTCCATGTGTAATACAGTTTCCTACTTCTTCACCAAAACAAAGTGGATAAACATACCGCATACTATCTTTCTTGTTCATATACACACTATAACATAATAATAAATGATATACAATCTAGAAATAGATACTAGATATATTTTGTGTGCATTTTTTGGTATAATACACTAGTTAGAGTGGAGGGTCTTGATGTTTTTAAAACGTATTGAATTACAAGGCTTTAAAAGCTTTGCGGACAAAACAGTGATTCAATTTGATCAAGATATTACAGGTATAGTTGGACCAAACGGATGTGGTAAAAGTAATGTGAATGACGCTATTCGTTGGGTGTTAGGTGAACAGAGTGTAAAATCACTTCGTTCCGGAACGAATATGTCAGATATTATCTTCTCGGGAAGTGAGTATAGAAAACCTGTAAATATGGCACGCGTTACATTGGTGTTTGACAATTCAACACGTGTTTTTGATTCGGATTTTGATGAAATCGAAATTACACGACAAATACTTCGCGCAAATAATGAAGCAAGTTATTTTATAAATAAAACCCCATGTCGACTAAAAGATATTAATGATTTGGTTATGGATACTGGTTTAGGTAAAGATTCCTTAAGTATTATTACACAAGGAAACATCTCTTCTTTTGCGGATGCTAAACCAGAAGACAGGCGTTCTTTGTTTGAAGAGGCTGCGGGTGTCGCAAAATATAAAAAGAGAAAAAAGGTCTCATTGTCAAAATTAGAGCAAACAAAAGAAAATCTAGATCGTTTGCAGGACATTCTAGATGAGCTTGAAAGACAAATTGGTCCTTTGGAAAAACAAGCAAAAAAAGCAGAAAAATATATTTCTTTAAGAGAAAAATTATCAAAAATTGAAATTAGTGTACTTGTAGAAGATATTGATCAATACAATGAGAAAATCAATCAAATTAATAAAGAATTGTTTGATATTCAAGCTATGCATACATCTGAAAATGCAGAATTATTAAAGCAAGAAACTCGTTTAGAAAGTATTCGAAAAGAAATGTATGCTCTTGATAAACAAATCAATGAGTTGCAAGGAAAATATACAAAGGCGATGGAAGAAAACTATCAGCTTGAAAGACGTAAGATCGAACAAGATGAAAAGCGTAAATATATGTTGAAGGTGGCTGATAAAAAGGCTCGTCAAAAAGAAATTCAGGCAATGTTAGAAGAAGCACGATTTGAATATCAGGATCGTCATCAACGTTTAATGCAGGCGCAACAAGATTTAAATAACCGCCGAAATATAGTGAATGATTTAAAAATGAAGATCTCTAAAGCACGTTATGAATCGGATCAGGCAAATAGTATCTTGACACAACTTCAAAATCGTCGACAAGTATTAGAAAATATGATGAAACAACCTTTTGCACACCAGCAAGGTGTACGCTCGGTTATGCAGGCTAAAAATTCTTTATCCGGAGTTTATGGAGTTGTTAGTGAATTATTGATTGCGCATGCAGATAAAGCATTGGCAGTCAATGCTGCCTTAGGTGGAAGTATTTATCAAATTATTACTAAAAATGAGGCAGACGCAAGAAATGCGATTTCATTCTTAAAAAGAAATCGTAGTGGACGTGCTACATTTTTACCGTTAAGTGTATGTCATCCTAGAAAAATGAATGAGCAAATTATCACAATTGCTTCTACGAGTCCTGGATTTTTAGGATTTGCGAGTGAATGTGTGGACTGTAAAGAAATCTTTGACCCAGTAAAAGAAAGATTATTAGGCAATGTCATCGTTGTAGATACACTACAAAATGCGAATGAAACCGCAAAACGATTACGCTATGCATATAAAATTGTTACTTTAGATGGAGATATTGTTCATACAGGTGGTAGTATGACAGGTGGTGTGACGAAAAATCAAAGTACACCTGTTACAATGCGCCAAGAATTAGATACCATTAATTCAAAAATTGAAGGTCAAAAGATTACGACAGATAGTTGTTTAAATGAAACAGAAATTCTTACACAAAAACTTCAAAAAGAAAATGAAACAATCGTTACTTTACAGATTGAATTGGCAAAGCTAGAAAATATTTATGCAACAAAAAAAGCTAAATACGATTCTATTCTTGCAGAATATCAAGAATTAGGTGTAGATATTGAAGATAGTAAAGAATTAGCACAGGACGATTTAGTCGTTCAAATGTCCAAGATGCATGCTGTATTAGATTCATTGTCTTTAGAAATTCAAAGCTTGCGTCAGTCACGTTTTGATAAGGGGAATGAAGCTGAACAACTTGAAAACCAAATTCGACTGGTTCGAAGAGAAATGAATTTAAAACAATCGCAGATTCATAATTATGAAATGGAAATTGTGAAGGTTAAAACACAATTGGAAAATGCATTGAACCGTTTAAGCACAGATTACGAAATGACATATGAATACGCATTAACGAAAAAGGAAGATGTCGAAATCGAAAGTGCTAAAGAAGAAGTTATTCAGCTTCGTCAAGCTATTTCTCGTTTAGGAAATGTAAATTTAGATGCGCCAAATGAATATAAAGAAGTCAAAGAACGATTTGATTTTATGACAAGTCAAAAAGAGGATTTAGAAAAGGCAAGTCAACAAATTTTAGCGGCCATTGATGAAATGGATAAAACAATGATCAGTCAATTCACAGAGATGTTTAATAAGATCAACGCTGAATTAGATGGCGTATTTAAAGCTATGTTTGGTGGAGGACGCGCTAGTCTTTCTATGGTAGATCCAGATGACGTGTTAAATACGGGAATTGATATTGATGTTCAGCCTCCTGGAAAGATGGTTAAAAATATTCAAACATTCTCTGGTGGAGAAAAAGCATTGATTGCGATCAGTGTATTGTTTGCGATATTAAAAGCTAGAACAATGCCATTATGTATCTTTGATGAGGTTGAAGCAGCATTAGACCAGGCAAACGTTGAGCGTTTTGCACGTTATCTATCGCATTATCGTGGTCAATCTCAATTTATTGCAGTAACACATAGACCAGGAACGATGGAACAGTGTGATACTCTATATGGTGTTACGATGCAAAAAGATGGTGTTAGTAAAGTATTAAAAGTGCAATTAAAAGATGCTGTACATATAGCTAAGGAGGAAAAGTAATGTCGGTCTTTTCGAAAATTAAAGAAGCTTTTGTGAAAAGCGAAGACAAAGATAAATATTTATCGGGTCTTGATCGTTCAAAAAAAAGTTTTGGAGATCGTATGCGTGCTTTATCCAATAACTTTCATGGAATTGATGATGATTTATTAGAACAAATCATGGTTATTCTGCTTGAAAGTGATGTGGGTATTCATACAGCACAAAAAATTGTGGATGCGTTTGAATCCAATGGGAAACATGTTAAAGAATATGATTCAATGTTAGATTATTTAGTATCTATTCTTTATGATTTTTATGATGAATCAAGCGATGATCCAATTAAAATGAATGAAGATGGTCCAACTGTAATATTAATGGTTGGTGTAAATGGTAGTGGTAAGACAACTACTAGCGCAAAATTGATTCAATATTATAAAGAACAAGGTAAGAAAGTAGCTGTTGCAGCAGCAGATACATTCCGTGCAGGAGCTATTGATCAAATTGATACATGGGCTACACGACTAGGTGTACCTTGTATTAAAGGGAAAATGAACCAAGATCCAAGTTCTGTACTTGTAGACGCTTGTCGCTATGCAAAAGAAAATGATGTGGATATACTGATTTGCGATACAGCAGGTCGTCTACAAAATAAAACAAACTTAATGAATGAATTAAGTAAAATGCATCGTGTTGTACAAAGAGAAATTGAAGGTGCTCCACAAGAAGTCTGGTTAGTTTTAGATGCAACTACAGGACAAAATGGCATTTCACAGGCAAAAGTATTCTTAGAAGCTACAGATGTAACAGGTATTGTTTTAACGAAGATGGATGGAACTGCCAAGGGTGGTGTGGTACTTGCAATTCGTGATTTATTACATTTACCAGTTCGCTTCTTAGGTTTAGGAGAAAAGCCTGCTGATTTAAGACCATTTGATATCAATTCATTCTTGATGGGCATCACAAAAGGTATAGAAGAATAATGATTTCAAAATTAGATGCGAATGATTTATTCGATGTATATGGAGACTTGTTGACTAAACGTCAAAGAGAGATTTTATCTCTTTACTATGAAGAAGATTTCTCTTATACTGAAATAAGTGAGGAACTAGAGATTTCTCGTGCAGCTGCGATGGATTCGGTTCATCGAGCTACGAAATTACTGGAAAAATATGAAGCAGCGATTGGATATGTCGCTAAGAAAAAATTATTAGATGCATGGATTTTACAACATGAGGATGTTGAACAAATCGAAATATTAAAAGAAATTTTTTAGGAGGATCAAAAAAATGTCGATTGTTATGAGTGTAAACGCAGGAAGTTCATCTTTGAAGTTCCAAGTATTCAAGATGCCAGAAGAAGAAGTTCTAGCACAAGGAAATGTTGAGCGCATTGGTTTGAGCGATTCTATTTTTGGAATGAAAGCCAACGGAGAAAAAATTGAGGAAATCTTAGATATCAAAGATCATGCAGTAGCTGTTAAAAAATTAATGGAAGCTTTGATCGAACACAAAGTTGTCAATAGCTTAGAAGATATCAAAGCGATTGGACACCGTGTTGTTCATGGTGGTGAATATTTCTCTCATTCTGTTCCTGTAGATGCAGATGTAGAAGCTAAAGTAGAAGAATTATGTGCATTAGCTCCATTACACAACCCAGCAGCATTAGTTGGATACCGCTCATTTAGAGATGCTTTACCAGAATGTAAACACACTTTCGTATTTGATACAGCATTCCACCAAAGTATGCCAGAAGAAAACTATATCTTCCCACTTCCTTATGAATATTATACAAACGATAAAGTACGTCGTTATGGTGCTCATGGAACAAGTCATGAATATTTGACAAAACGTTTGGCTGAACTTCAAGGAAAAACACAAGAAGAAATGAATATCATCACTTGTCATTTAGGAAATGGTGCAAGTATCACAGCTGTTAAAAATGGTAAATCATATAAGACATCAATGGGATTTACACCTCTTGGAGGAATCATGATGGGTACTCGTTGTGGAGATATTGACCCTGCAATCGTTCCATTCTTAGAAAATAAATATGGATATACACCAGATGAAATGGATACAATCATGAACAAAAAATCGGGTATGTTAGGTGTAAGTGGAATTTCAAGTGATGGACGTGATATTGAAGCCGCTGTCAAAGAAGGAAACCCACGTGCTATTTTAACTCAAAACGTATATGTAAATCGTATTGTTGAAGTTGTATCAGGATACTACGGATTAATGGGTGGTGCTGATGCGATTGTTTTTGCGGGCGGTATCGGTGAAAATGATTGTGCAATGCGTCAAAGAATTTGTGATGGATTATCTGTATTTGGTGTTGTAGTAAAACCAGAAGACAATGATGGTGTTCGTGGTGTTGAAAAATTATTAAGTGCACCGGAATCAAAAATGCAAGTATGGTTATTACCAACAAATGAAGAATTAGTTATCGCACGCGATGCCTACAAGGATTTGATGGCTAATGCCTAATGATATTTTTGCGAGTATAAAAGATTTTAATACAATCACAATCTTCCGCCATGTTTTTGCCGATATGGATGCAATTGGATCTCAATTTGGCTTAAAGTACTATTTAGAAAGTACCTACCCAGATAAGAAAATCTATTGTTTGGGAAGTAACTGTCCTGTATCACAAAGAAATAATGTAGAAATGGATGAAGTAGATGATGAAATTATTCGTTCAAGTTTAGCCATTGTTTTAGATACTTCCAATGCAGCACGCATTGATGATGAGCGTTATCAGTTGGCAGAAAAATCGATTCGTATTGATCATCATGTACAAGTAGAAACCATTTGTGATGAAGAATGGATCGACGATAAGGCAAGTGCTACTTGTGAATTATTAGCTTTATATCTTCAAAAAAATAAAGTGAATATTCCTATAGAAAGTGCATTGATGCTTTATTTAGGATTGACGGCAGACAACATTCGTTTTACAACAAATAATGTTCGTCCAGCTACATTTGATGCCGCAAAATATTTATTTGAGCAAGGTGTAGATGTTACTAAAGTTGAACAACTCAACTTTTCTAAATCAATTGAAGATTACAGATATGAAACGGTTGTACGAAATCATACAATACTTAATAATAAATTTCTTTATTCGATTTTAGAATGTGAAGATTATGAAGAATATGGTCTAAGCTTTACAGATGCCAAAGATAAAGTGTATTGTTTAGCCGGTATTGATTGTGTTGAAATGTGGGCTTTATTTACGCGCATGGAAGATCGAATTCACTACAGTGCATCTTTAAGATCAAGAAATATCCCAATTCGCGATGTAGCCATGGAATTTGGTGGTGGCGGCCACGAATGTGCAAGTGGAATCAAAAACTTAACGCGTGATCAAGTAAATCAAATTATTGAAATTTTATCGAACAGAGAGGTAGCTTAGGCAGCTATCTCTTTTTCTTGTGATATAATATCTACAATAGAAAGGCGGGATTTCATGGTTCACTTACATATGCGAAGTTCATACTCTTTATTGGAATCACCTATTCGTTTAGAAAATATGATTCTTCACCAAAAGCAATTAGGATACAACCATGTTTGTTTGACAGATCATAATGTGATGTATGGAACTATGGAGTTCTATCAACTGTGTAAAAAACATAATGTTCATCCAATTATTGGTTTAGAAGTGGATTCCATATATAAAGAGGACTTATTTCATTTTATTCTCTTAGCTAAAAATGATAATGGATTACAGAATTTATATCGATTAAGTTCAATTATTAAAGATACTGTAATGTTTGATGAAGTTATAAAGTATGCCAAGGATTGTGTAGTACTTACATCAAGTGATGGAAAAGATACATTCAGTGCATATATTGAACATCAGGATTTAGAAAAGTTAAGTGCATTTGTAGAATTTTGTAAAAATTCTTTTTCTGATTTCTATGTTTCTATAGCAATGAATGATTCAGGGAAAAAAAGGGCGGATAATCGAATCTTAAAACAATTAGATTGTAAAAGAGTGGCATTATCTCGTATTTTGTATGAGAATAGTGAAGATGTAAAATCATTGCAGGTATTAAGAGCTATCGCCAAACAAACAAATATTGAAAATCAAGGTTTAGATGTACAATTTCAAAGATATTTAAGAAGCCCACAAGAAATGGAACAATTATATGATGAAAGTGATTTAGAGACTACGGAAGAAATCGCAAGAATGTGCAATGTTCAAATGGCATTTCAAAAATCAAAGCTTCCTTCGTTTGAAAACAAACTTCACATTGACTCAAGAGATTATTTAATTAAACTTTGTAAAAAGGGTTTGGAAAAACGATTGAATGGAAAAGTAGACATTAAATACATTAAGCGTTTAGAATATGAATTAAATGTCATTATCAATATGGGATTTACTGATTACTTTTTGATTGTCTGGGACTTTATTCGTTATGCTAGAAGTAAAGACATATTTGTAGGGCCAGGACGTGGTAGTGCAGCAGGATCTTTAGTTGCGTATTGTCTAGGTATTACACATATTGATCCGATTCAAAATAGTTTGTTGTTTGAAAGATTTTTAAATCCATCACGTATTTCTATGCCAGATATTGATACTGATTTTCCAGATGATCGAAGAGATGAAGTGATTCAATATGTTCGTGAATTATATGGGCATGAACATGTTAGTCATATTGTGACATTTAATACATTACAGGCAAGACAAGCTATTCGTGATGTAGGACGTGTAATGAATATTCCTGCAAGAGTTGTGGATGAGCTTTCAAAAATGTTAAAGAATACGCCCAAAAGTACTCTAATACAGGCTTATAACGAAAATGCTTTATTTAGAAAACGTATTGATTCAGATAAAAAGCTGATTGATTTATTTCAAACATGTCTCAAATTAGAAGGTTTACCGCGACACACCTCTTTACATGCGGCAGGAATTGTACTTTCTAATCAACCCATTGTGAATGTTTGTCCACTTGTTAGTGTAGATGGTGAAATTCAAGCTACACAATTTACAGCCGAGTATTTGGAAAATCTTGGATTAATCAAAATGGATTTTTTGGGGATTCGTAATTTAACGACGATTCATGAAATTGTCACAAATCTAAAAGAACAGAAACATATTTCTTTAGACATGATGAAAATCAATTTAAAGGATGCAAAAACTTATCAATTATTATCACTTGGAAATACATTGGGTGTATTTCAATTGGAGTCTAGTGGAATTACGTCTCTACTTCAAAAGATACAACCCAACAAATTTGAGGATATCAGTGTCGTATTAGCTTTATATCGTCCTGGAGCGATGCAACATATTGATACATATATTGAAAGAAAGAAGGATCCTTCAAAAGTTGTATATCCACATCCTTTACTAGAGCCTATCTTAAAGGAAACCTACGGAATCATGATCTACCAAGAACAAGTTATGCAGACAGCCCAAGTAATTGGTGGATTTAGTTTGGCGCAAGCCGATACACTTCGTAAGGCAATGTCGAAAAAGAAATTGGATGTTATGCAGAATTTAAAGGAACAATTTATTTTAGGTGCACGAAAGAATCGTATCAAAGATTCTGTTTCCAATGAGATATTTTCTATAATGGAACAATTTGCGGGTTATGGATTTAATAAATCACACAGTTATGCCTACAGCTTAGTAGCTTATCAAATGGCTTATTTAAAGGCAAACTATCCTTTATATTTCTATCAGAGCCTTTTAAATAGTGTCATTGGTTCAGGTATAAAAACATCGCAATATATTTATGAATGTAAACGAAGAAATATCGTTGTGAATGGGTGTGATATTAATCATTCAAAGGCTTTCTATATGATTGAACAGAATTCAATTCGTATGCCGCTACAAGTTTTAAAAGGTGTAGGGAAAACAATTTATCCAACGATTTTAGAACATGCACCATATGCAGATTTATTTGATTTTCTTGCCAAGGCAAGTATGTATAAGATCAATGAATCTACGATTCGAATTTTAATTGATGGCGGAGCATTGGATTGTTTTGGATATAATCGTGCAACTCTTAATGATAATTTAAGAAAGCTGATGGATTATGTAAATATTGTGCGAATTGAAGATCCGAACAATTTACGTTTCGATTTTAGTATTGTCTCTCGTCCAGGCATTCAAAGAATCAAAGAGAATCCAATACAAAAAGCCCAAAAAGAGCAATATGTGTACGGTTTCTATGTGAGTGAACATCCTGTGCAGTCTTTACGTATGCATAACTATCCAAATTGTATACCATTGTTGAATGCGGTAAATAGAGATGGATATATGAGTATTTTAGTGCGTGTTGCATCTTTTAGAACGCATAAGACAAAGAAAGGTGATTGGATGTGCTTTATGAGTGTCGAGGATGAAGCTGGTAAAATGGATGCGGTTATCATGCCTCGTTTGTATGAACAGCAAAAAGAAAACATTCAAAAAGATCGTATTTGTCTGATTCAAGGAAAAAAGGATCGACCATCATCGATTGTAGTGAATAAAATAGAGTGGATTGAGGTGTAAAAAATGATCACAAAACGAAATGATTTATTGTCTAAAAAAGTGATTCAAAGTTTAAAAAACAGACATATGAATGGGTATTATGTGCATTCGAAACAAGAAGCTGTAGATTTGGCATTTGAAATTATGAAGCCAGGCTCAAGTGTCGGCTGGGGAGGCTCAGATACTTTAAATAAGATTGGTATCAAGGAAGAGCTTTATAAAAGAAATTTTAAAGTTATTGATCGAGATCAGGCAAAAGATGCCGAAGAAAAGTACAAGTTGGAAAGAGATTGTTTTTATGCAGACTACTATTTAATGAGTACCAATGCGATGACAGAAGATGGAATTTTAGTCAATATGGATGGGCATTGTAATCGTGTGTCATGTTTATGTTTTGGGCCTAGACATGTCATAATGATCGTAGGTATGAATAAGGTGACAAAAGATTTAGACAGTGCAATTTCTAGATTAAGAAATGTGGCTGCACCCATTAATAATCAACGTTTTAGTGGAAACAGACCTTGTCAATTAACAGGTAGTTGTGCAAATTGTTTAGCCCAAGGCTGCATTTGCGACCAATTGGTTATCACAAGAAACAGTATGGAACCCGATCGTATTCATGTAATCTTAGTGGATGAAGTATTAGGATATTAGAATGAAATGGCTAGATAATTTAGCCATTTTTGTATTTTGAAGTACATAAATGAAGATATGTATAATAATGGTGATGAATTCCTTGCATTATTTGTAGTTTCATGTTTTAATCTTTATGCGTAAAAAAAATTATCCAGAGTTGAAGTAGAGAGTTAGCTCGTTGACTTCACGCCAACCTGACAATATGTTAAGGTGGTCCTGCTAACAGCGATAAGAAGTATAAAGATTTGTAACATACTTCTTAAAGTATGTTTTTTTTATGGATAAGCAAGAGAAGAGGAGACAAAATGAAAGATTATATTTTTACAAGTGAAAGTGTTACTGAAGGTCATCCAGATAAAATTTGTGACCAAATTGCCGACGCAATCGTAGATGCTGCATTAGCTCAAGACCCATATTCAAATATGGCTGTTGAATGTACAATTAAAGATGATTTTGTATTAATTTATGGTGAATGTAATACAAAGGCAGAATTGGATTATGAAACAATCGCATTGAATGAAATCAAACGTATTGGATATACAGAAGAATATCATGTACATACTGTTGTAAACCAACAAAGTCCTGAAATTCACAATGCGGTAAACCGTGATGAAGTGTGTGCTGGTGACCAAGGTATTATGTTTGGTTATGCATGTGATGAAAATGATGAGTATATGCCATTAACTATCTATTATGCACACCTTTTAGCTCGTCAATTGACTAAAGTTAGAAGAGAACACCCAGATTTATTAAAGCCAGATGGAAAAACACAGGTATCTGTTGAATATGAAAATGATGAAATCAAACGTATTGATACAATCGTTGTTTCAACTCAACATTCAAAAGATATTACACAAGAAGAAATTAAAGAATTGATCATGAATGAAGTTATCAAACCTTGTATTGATGAAAAATATTTAGATGAAAATACAAAATATTTCATCAACCCATCTGGAAGCTTCGTTGTAGGTGGATCATGGGGAGATTCAGGAACTACAGGACGTAAAATCGTATGTGATACATATGGTGGACGTGGACGCATTGGAGGAGGATGCTTCTCTAGTAAAGACCCTACAAAAGTAGACCGTAGTGCCGCTTACTATTCTCGTTATGTAGCTAAAAACATTGTTGCGAATGGTTTAGCTCGTCGTTGTGAAGTTGAAGTTGCGTATGC
Source organism: uncultured Solobacterium sp. (assembly GCA_900547815.1). Taxonomy (GTDB): domain Bacteria; phylum Bacillota_I; class Bacilli_A; order Erysipelotrichales; family Erysipelotrichaceae; genus Holdemanella. The sequence continues at coordinate 7,952 of URHY01000012.1, read as the reverse complement.
AATTGGTAAAGCACAACCTGTATCTTTATGTGTAGATACTTTTGGAACAGGTAAATTTGATGATGAAAAATTATTGGAAATTGTTAAGAAAAACTTCAATTTTGAAGTAGGAAACATCATTTCCGAATTGGATTTAAGAAAGCCAGTTTACCACAAAACATCATGCTATGGACACTTTGGTGATCCTCAGTTTACTTGGGAAAAGGTTAAAAAATTAGAATATTAATCGGTTAGAACAGTACATTAAATTTGGATGGGGTTAGATGAATTTGCTATCCAAAATTTTAACAGGAGGCATATACTCCAAAACTTTTTATAGCTGATATTGGACTTGGACAACGTTTAGTTGTCTGGGTCCTTTTTTTCAGGCATTTTAATGTTTAAGTTATCCTTGTTGAATAAAAAAACGAAGACTGTGGTAATCTTCGTTATAAATTTCAGGCTGACATCCAATCGGATACCCAAGTGTTTTTACATGCATTATACAGCCTTCTGTATACATAACCGTTTTCTAATTTATATTTCCATCGGTAAGTAGTTTGTTTTGAATTCTTGATGACTGTATTCTGTGTATTTGTGATTGATTGAATGTTTCGGGTTTTTCCAAGGTCTTTGTATGTTGGTAGTTTTTGTTCGTCTTGTATTTCTTTTAAGTTGGTATATCCACCTAAGATATATTGATTATCTAAATAAAATAATAAGGATGGAGGATTGTTTTTGTTTTCGAATATATACGCATTTGCATTTGTAATCTCAAAAGTATTTTCTGTTAACTTAGTATTTGTATAATATCCAGAAATGTTTATAAAGGTAGATAAGAAACAGATCAATACTGTTGAAACCAAAATAAAAGCGTTTGTTTTCTTTTTGTGTAGACCTCTCATCATGTAATGGATTCTATAATTAAGAATAAATCCATTTGAAGAAATATAGGACGTGAATGATTTCTGAGAGGATTGCTTCTGAATTTGAATCAAAGTCTGCATATAGGCAAAGCTCTCTTTTTCATCAAGATTTTGGATTATAGAATCATCAGTTTTCATTTCTAAATATAGGAAAATATATTTTTTGAAGAAATATATGGGGATAAACCACCAGTATATGCAGCAAATAAGATTTAATACGCCTTTGATTAGATTGTGATTCTTCTTGATGTGGTAACTTTCATGCGCGAGGATTGAATTTAAATCCGATTCTGAATAGTCAATTTCAGGAAGCAAAATAGTTTTGTGTAATCCAATCACACAAGGTCCATAGATCAAATTCGATTTGTATACAGGATAAGATTGTCTATATCCAACAATTTGACTTTGCTTCATTATTTTTTTATAGATATATTCCGTATGAATATAATCTTTTATGAAGTAAATCAAAAAGATTGCACTTCCTACAAGCCACAATAAGATCAAGAGCTTTACTACATGTGTTTGATTGAAGAAATCCAAAAGCGGATTCATTACTTTTTGGATTGGAATATAGATCATATGTGCATGTTCAAACGGAAACAGCAAGCGAATAAAAATCAGGCATATGATTAATAAGAGTGCATCTGTACGAAAGTATTTATATGCCTTTTTATGTCGTAGTATAAATCCAAAACACATTATGAATAAAGTAACACTGCATAATCCAGAGAAGAATGAAGTCAGAGAAAATGTCATTTTAATGCTCTTAATTTTTTCTCGATGAGTTTTTGAAGTTTTTCTAATTCTTCTAAATCATCCGTATTATTGACAAAGTTACTGGCTAATTGAAGTCTTGTATCATTGTTGATAAAAGAATCTACATATTCAGCTTGTGATACGAGTGGCTTATACTTACGTGTTAAAGATTTGTTGTTGAAGGCAATGTCGTATACTTCAATAAAATGTACTTCTAATAAATGGCGCAAAGCTTGTTGGATCGTGTAAATACTCAATTCTTCATTAGAGGTTTCTCTAATTTCACTTGCTGACATTTCAATGTGACTGTCCCATAGAATGTCCATAACGCTTCTTTCTTTTTTTGTTAGTTGTATCATAATTATCACCCAATATAATTCTAACATTGTTTCAAAAATATGCAATATAAATTAAAACACAAAACGCTTGCAAAAATACGCAATCGGAATATAATGAAGATAGGAAAACGTTTTCGCAAAAAAAGATGGAGGAAAAGACTTATGAAAGAGAGAACAATGTATATTTTATGTTTATCTGTTGTTGTAGGATTTTGTACATTTAAAGCATTTGCAGCAAGTTATCATGAGCCTATCCAAGTAGAAAGTCCTACTATAAATGTTGATGCTGATTCAGAGTTGCAGGCTCAACAATATGTGGATTTTAAATTTAAAGGATTGAAGAATAGTCAGCATATTATTCTAGTAAAAGGTGGTGGCTATTTACTGAATGAAGATGGTTCTGATGTGGATAAATCTGATTTACAGGATGGGGATCGAATTATCACAGTGAAGCAGGCAAGAGAAATTGAAAAAGCATCATATTTAGAGGATGAAGATTAATGGATGGGGGTGAAAAAATGAAAAAGATTCGATTATTAATTCCGTTGTTTATTGGTTTAGTTGCTGTTACAGCTTATCCTGCTTTTGCAAGATCGAGTGAGGAACCGGTTAATGTTGAAGAAGTAAATGAGACAAATGAGGATGTAGGCTATTTTCCTGGATGCGATGATGATGAAAAAGTGATTCCATTAGGGGATGGCTTTCTAGGTGGAGAAGCTTACTTACAAAATGGGGATGAAGAGATCTACTTGAATAGTGAAACGGATTCGAGTGCAATCACTGTTAAAGAAGCAAAGGAAATCTTAAAAAGCAGACAAGCAGAGTCTGACAATCAATAATTTGTACTAGCATTATAAATTTCGGTGGAGTTAGGTGAATTTTATCTCCAATAATTTAAAGTGCGGTATAAGTTACAAAACGTATTGTAGCTAATATTGGGCTTGGACAACATCTCGTTGTCTGGGCCTTTTTGTAGTTCTTTTTTTTACTAAAAAGTGCAAAAAAATGGGACGAACTTATTAATAATGGCAAATTAAAACAAATTAATATGTTAAATTGTGGGAAATACGGGTATTCTTTTGACACTTACGAGAAAATAGTGTAGCCTCTTTAATTGTGTGAGCAATGAGGAGGCCCATAACAATGAAAAAATTAATGCAAGTATTTGTGAGTGTGATGATTGCTACATCTACATTTGGAGGCGTTACAAGTGTTGCAGCAAAAGAAAACACACCAGCTTATAAAATTGAATATCAAAATGCAGATTCAATGCAGTCTGTATTTACAAAAGAATTACATCAAAAATATGCAAATGTAAAATTTAAAAAGAAATCAAAAAATGTATCTGTATATGAATCAAAAAACTACAAGGTAAAAGTAAAAGATTTAGATATTGATACGGTTGGTAAACAAACAGTTTCTATTGAAGGAAAAAACAAAAATACAAATGAAAAGCACAGCGCTGAAGTAAGTATCAAGGTAGAAGATACAACAGCGCCTGTAATTACTTGTGAGGATACAATCACAGTGGAACAAAATGAAGCATTTGATATCAATCGCTATGTTTCATTAAATGAAGAAGGAACTGTGACTTTGACTGAAAATGTAGATACAACAAATACAGGAACTGTTACAACATCCATTAAAGCGAAAGATAAAGCGGGAAATGTAAGTGAAAAAAATATTACGGTAAATGTAGAAAAGAATTTTTATCAAAGAATTGCTGATGCAGCATTAGCTCAGATTGGGGTATATCAAGACTGTACAATGTTAGTGACAAATTCACTTGCTGCTGTAGGAATCAATTTCCATGGTGCACCAGCAGCTTATTTAAGCTTAGGACCTTTGACAAACAATCCGGTTCCAGGAGATATTTGTGTCTATCAAGGACATGTAGCATTATATATTGGTAATGGGCAGGCTGTTCATGGTGGATGGTTTGGAAATCAGACAACAATTTATAGTGTTGAATGTAACCAACCATTTATTGGATATGTTCATGTAAATCGTTAATGAGATGAGAGTGATCTCATCTTTTTTTTGCACAGAAAAAAAGAAGGCAACTAGATTGCCTTCTAAATGGACATATTAGTCTCTTCCGTTAAATGCGTATTTATATAAGTCGAAGATCAATTCTTTAGTACATGGACGAGGGTTACCACCTGTACATACGTCAGCCATAGCTGAATCTGTTAATGTAGGTAAGTCTTCTTCTTTAACACCGATTTCTTTTAAGCTTTGAGCAATTCCGCAATCTTTACTTAATTGAATAACGGCATCAATAGCAGCTTGACGATATTCTTCTTGAGACATTTCATCAACACCTTCAACTCCCATTACACGAGCGATTTCTCTAAATTTTTCACCAGTGTAATCTTTGTTGAATTCCATAACGTATGGAAGTAATGTAGCACAAGCAACACCGTGAGGGATTCCGTAGAATGCGCTTAATGGGTGAGCCATACCGTGGTCAACACCTAAACCAACGTTAGAGAATGCCATACCTGTCATATATTGTCCTAAAGCCATGTCTTCACGTCCTTTTGGATCGTTAGCACATGCAGCACGTAAGCTTCTTGAAATGATTTCGATAGCTTTTAAGTTTAATGTATCAGCAAGTTCCCAAGCAGCTAAAGTTGTGTATCCTTCAATAGCGTGAGTTAATGCGTCAAGACCAGTACTTGCAGTTAAGCCCTTTGGCATACTTGACATCATTTCTGGATCGATAATCGCAACAACTGGAATATCGTGAGCATCTACACAAACGAATTTTCTTTTCTTTTCAGTATCTGTAATTACATAATTGATTGTAGTTTCGGCTGCAGTACCTGCTGTAGTCGCAATTGCGATAACTGGGACAGATTTGTTTTTAGTTGGAGCAACACCTTCCAAGCTAACAACATCTTCAAATTCTGGGTTTGCCAAGATGATTCCAATACCTTTACAAGTATCTTGTGGGCTTCCACCACCAATAGCGATTAAATAGTCAGCACCTGCATCTTTAGCTGCTTTTACACCATTTTTAACTTGTTCAACAGTTGGGTTTGCCTTAACTTCATCATAGATTTCGTATGGAAGTCCAGCTTCATCTAATAAGTCTGTGACTTTAGTAGCTACACCAAATTTGATCAAGTCTTTGTCTGTAACAACTAAACCTTTCTTTAATCCACGTGCTTTAACTTCTGTAACCACTTCTTTGATGGCTCCAGCACCATGATAACTTGTTTCATTTAAAATAAAACGATTTGCCATAAGTATTATTTCCTCCTCATATACTTGTTAATTCCATTGTACGAGTACAAGCGCTTACATACAAGTTACAAATTGATAATAATGTCACATATAAGTGTTTTAGTGCATATTATTCAATATTTGTGCTAAAATTTTAAGATAGTTTTGGAGGGATTTCTGTGGAAAATTTATTATTTAGCCTAAATGCAACGATTCCCATCTTTCTATTGATGGTTGTCGGTTATTTCTTAAATAAAATGAATATTCTAGATGATACATTGGCATCAAAATTGAATTCATTTGTCTTTAAAGTATCATTACCACTATTGTTGTTTGTCGATGTGTCTAAATCTAATTTTAAAGATCTTTGGGATACAAAGTTTGTCGTATTTTGTGTTGTATCTACTCTAATTAGTATTCTATTATCGATATTATTTTCATTACGTTTAAAAGATAAAGCGATTCAAGGTGAATTTATTCAAGCTTGTTACAGAAGTAGTGCTGCCTTATTAGGACTTGCATTAACATCAAATATTTATCCAGATGTAGGTGTTGCGCCATTGATGTTGATGAGTGTTGTATTTGTTTATAACGTAGTATCCGTTGTGATTCTATCTTTCTTTAAGGCTGAACAATCTAAGGTTGATTATAAGAAAACATTCATTGGAATTTTAAAGAATCCACTAATTCTAGGCATTGTGATAGGTGTACTTGTGAGTTTGTTGCCATTTAAACTGCCACAAGTCATCAATAAAACAATTTCTATGATCGCAAGTACGGCAACACCACTAGGTTTAATGGCGATGGGAGCCACTTTTGATTTTGATCAGGCGAAAGGAGAATTGAAACCATCTTTATTCTGTACATTTATGAAATTAATTGGTTTTTGTACGATCTTCTTACCAATTGCAGCTTTATTAGGATTCAGAAATCAAGCCTTAGTTGCCATTTTGATTATGTGCGGATCAAGTACAACGGTATCTGGCTTTGTGATGGCTAAAAGTATGGGGCATAAAGGTGTATTAACATCAAGTGTTGTGATGCTGACAACATTGCTTAGTGCTTTTAGTATTACATTCTGGTTAACGATATTAAAATCGTTTGGATTGATTTAGTTGACCTAAAGTTCACTTTAGGGTGTAGAATAGTATAAAGATTTTAGGGAGGGAAAGAATGGAATTGTTTTTAGAATCATTCCCAAAGATATTTATTTCGGGAATTGTAATGACATTACCTTTGGCAGTCATTTCTTTTGTTCTAGCTATGGTGTTGGCCATTTTTTGTGCCTTGATACAATATGCGAAAGTTCCGGTTATGAAGTATGTTGTTCAATTCTATATTTGGATATTTAGAGGAACACCTATGCTTGTACAATTATTTATTATGTATTTTGGGATGCAATCGATTGGCGTGAGAATATCGGCTATTACGGCAGCGATTATTGTATTTTCATTAAATACAGGCGCTTATTGTGCAGAAACCATTCGCGGATCGATTGAAAGTGTACCACAAGGACAAATGGAAGCCGGACTATGTGTAGGAATGAGCTATATGCAGATTATGATGCATATTATTTTACCGCAAGCTTTTCGAAGTGCATTTCCATCATTGTTTAATAACTTGATTTCACTTGTAAAAGATACGTCTTTAGCTGCGAATATTACGGTTACAGAAATGTTTATGCAGACAGAAAGAATTGCCGGAAGAACTTATCAGTTTATGCAGTTATACATAGAAGTGGCTTTAGTTTATTTGATTTTCTGTACAGTTTTAACTTGGCTGCAAGCTTGGGGTGAAAAGAAGCTGAATTATTATCAGGCAGGGAGATAGAGTATGGCTTTATTAGAAATTAAAGATATTCATAAATCATTTGGAAATTTAAATGTTTTGAATGGAATGGATCTTACAGTCAATAAAGGCGATGTCATTGCGATATTAGGCCCTTCAGGATCAGGTAAGACAACTTTACTTCGTTGTATTAATTATTTAGAGACAGCTGATGCAGGGACTATGATTTTTAATGGAAAATCTTACGATTTAGCAAATACATCAAAGAAGGATGTTGCCCAGCTTAGAAAGCATACGGGGTTTGTATTTCAAAATTACAATTTATTTGCGAATAAGACAGCCCTACAAAATGTAACATTAGGTCTTACTGTAGCGCGAAATGTTTCTAAAGAAGAGGCCAATGCGATTGGTATGCAGATGCTTGAAAAAGTAGGAATGAAAGATCGTGCGACTCATTATCCTTCACAATTATCGGGTGGACAACAACAGCGTGTTGCAATCGCAAGAGCTTTGGCAACAAATCCAGACATTATTTATTTTGATGAACCGACTTCAGCTCTTGATCCAGAGTTGATTCAAGAAGTTTTAAGTGTTATGAAGACATTAGCCAATGAAGGAATGACTATGGTTGTGGTCACGCATGAGATGGCTTTCGCGAAACATGTTTCTAGTCATGTGATTTTAATGGAAAAAGGGAAAATTGTTGAAGAGGGCAGTTCAAAGAATTTCTTTGAAAATCCGAAACAAGAACGAACAAAAGATTTTTTAAGGAAAGAGGAAATGTAATCTGAAAATATAATTTATGAAAAGGAGAAGTTAGAAGTACAAAAGGGCGCAAAGCCCCTTTCCCCAAATATAAAGATTATTGTGTTGCTATATTATTGGCATTTTGCTGAATCATAAGTGTTAATTCTTCAACTGTAAGTCCAATATC
>URHY01000011.1 GCA_900547815.1 uncultured Solobacterium sp. | reverse complement strand
AAATAAATAATCTTAAATCACGAAATTTTGAAGATTATTTCATGCGTAATCACTATTTTTTTAAAAAGTACTTGCATTTTATTTTTTGTTAGTGTATTATATGTGGGCACGTTGGAAATGCGGGTGTGGCGAAATTGGCAGACGCACCAGACTTAGGATCTGGCGCCTTCGGCGTGGGGGTTCGAGTCCCTTCACCCGCACCACTTGTAAATGTAGACAATTACTTTGGTAGTTGTCTTTTTTTGTTTTATGTTATAATTTTTGTATGGAAATTTGTGTATATTATGAAAAAATAAATGAAGATTCAATTCGCATCAATCGAGTCTATTCTACTTGTCCCACAATAGAAATACCTGAATGTATTGATGGATATATGGTTCGTGAAATTGCAGATTATTGTTTTTCTTCAAAAGAAGTCGATTTATCAAAAACTATTTTAAGTCATGAGATTCCTTCAAATTATCATGTGTGTAGTGGTAATGATGTTGAAAGTGTTAAGCTTGGTAGAAATGTTAAAAAAATAGGGGATTATGCGTTCTATAATTGTCGAAAGCTAAAAGAAATATATGTACCATCTAGTTTAATGAATATTGGTAGTGATGTGTTTATGAATTGTTTAAGACTCAATCATATCTATTATGACTGTTCTATATTTTCTGAAACGATTTTAAAACAAATATTGACCCAAATCACATGGGATGTAGAAGTTGATTTTATAGATGGCTCTATATTTTATCCAGAATATATTGGTGGTTATGATGAGGTGGGCCCAGCTCATATCTTTGCCCTAAATATAGAAGGGGAAGGCTTTCGTATGCGACAGTGCTTTAAAGATGGGAAAGTTGATTTTGATGGTTATGATGCCTGCTTTGAAAAATTATGTGCAGAAGAAAGTGAATCATGTATCTTTCATGTCGCGATTCTAAGACTTATGATGGGTTCTGAACAATACGTTCTTTATTTAAGAGCACATGATTTGACTTCTTATTTACTATCATATAAAGATATATGTGGTATGGTGGAAAAATTGATTGATGAAAAATGCATAGATAAGAATGAATTGGATGAATTGATTTCTAAAGAAATAGATTTAGAAGTAAGGACGATATTGATGGAATTAAAGAATAAGATGTTTTCATTGTCATCTACATATTCTTTTGAGGATTTTTAATGCGTCAAAGTGATTGGGAAAAGGAAAAGGCAATTCATATATTAGAACTTGTTAAAACAGAACTCTATATGGATATGCCACATTTTTTAACGGCATTAAATACGTTGATATTTAAAGAGGATGAACGTGTATCTATATGTGCTACAAATGGAGTTTATTTTTACTACAATCCATTAAAGGTGATTGATTTATTTAAAAAGAATTCACTATTTTTAAATCGAGCCTATATGCATAGTGTTTTACATTGTCTTTATAGTCATATTTGGCTAAGAAAAAATCGTATAGAATTTATTTGGAATGTTGCTTGTGATATTGTGGTGGAATATACTTTGGATTCAATGCATAAAAAAAGTGTTTCACGAATCTTATCCTATGCTCGAAAAGATGTATATCACCAAATCGAAAAGTTGGATGGATTGAGTTGTATAACAGTTTATGAATGGCTTTGTACAAGGGATGATATTCAAAATTTATACTATGAATTTGTGGTAGATGATCATGCATCATGGCCTACAGAAAAGGATGAAAAAATACCTCAATCTTCTTCGACTCAAAAAAAGTGGCAGAATGTCGCAAAACAGACGCTTTTTGATCATAAACAAAAAGGTAAAGAGAATGACGATGGGGATGCCTTTCTTGTATCGAGTTTACAGGCAAAGAAATCGAAATATTCATTTTCACAATTTTTGAAACGTTTTAGTATTATGAAAGAAGAAATACAGATCAATGATGATGAGTTTGACCTTTCATATTATACATATGGAATGTCGATATATAAAAACATGCCTTTGATCGAGCCTTTAGAAACAAAAGAAGTTAAGAAAATCTATGAGTTTGTGATTGTATTGGATACAAGTTATTCTATTGATGAAAATCTTGCGAAACGTTTTATATCCAATACATATAGTATTTTGAGCACTTCAAATATGTTTTATAAATCATGTAAGGTACATATCATTCAATGTGATGACAGAATTCGAAAAGAAAATGTTATTTCTAATCAAAATGAGATGGATCAATTATTGGATTCATTTACTTTAGTGGGTGGAGGGAATACCGATTTTAGACCGGTATTTAGCTATGTGAATGATTTGGTGAATCAAAAAGTATTTCAAAATCTTTGTGGTTTACTTTATTTTACAGATGGAAAAGGTATTTATCCAAAAAAGTGTCCGGCTTATAAAACGGCATTCATCTATTTAGAAGAGTATGATCAAAGTAAAGTGCCTTCTTGGGCGATTCAATACAGATTGGAAGAAAAGTTATGAATATATTACAGGCAAAAAACGAAATAAAAAATACCGTCAAGGCTTATTTATCAAAGAATACATTTGGTGAATATGAAATTGAAGCCAAGAATCAAAGACCATTATTATTGATTGGTCCTCCTGGTATTGGAAAAACACAGATTATGGAACAGATTTCAAAGGAATGTCAAATAGGGCTTGTCAGTTATACAATTACACATCATACGCGTCAAAGTGCAGTGGGACTTCCTTTTATTCAAGAAAAAGAATTTCAAGGCAAAACCTATTCCATTACAGAATATACGATGAGTGAAATTATTGCGAGTGTATATTCAAAGATGGAAGAAACAGGCTTAAAAGAAGGTATTCTCTTTATTGATGAAATCAATTGTGTATCCGAAACATTGGCGCCTACTATGCTTCAATTTTTACAGAATAAAACTTTTGGAAATCAAAAAGTACCGGAAGGCTGGATCATTGTCGCAGCAGGCAATCCAAGTGAATACAACAAATCTGTTCGCGATTTTGATGTAGTGACAATGGATCGTATTCGCTATATTCATGTAGAAACAGATTATTATGTGTGGAAAGAATATGCAATATCTAAACATATTCATCCGATGATTTTAAGTTACTTGGAATTAAAACCAACAAATTTTTATAAAGTTTCAACAAGTGTAGATGGTATGGAATTTGTGACGGCAAGAGGCTGGGAAGATTTATCTTATTTATTATATACATATGAAAAAATGAATTTAGACATTTCTCAGGATACGATTTATGAATATTTGCATCATGAAGATATTGCGGAAGATGTGTTTGCGTATTATTTAGTATATAAAAAATATCAGGATGATTATGGCATTGATGATATCTTAAGTGGAAATGTATCGAGTACGATTTACGCAAGATTATTCAATGCGGATTTTGATGAAAGAGTATCTGTTGTCAATTTGGTGATGGATGGTTTATTAAGACAAGTGAATGTATATTCTTTTGAAAAGAATTGTACAGATTTATGGTATAGTTTTTTAAAGGATTATCGAAAGAAAATGGTCTCTTCTTATAAGTCTTGTGTTAAAGAATTTATAGATGCTTATCATTTTAAGTTACAAGCTGAATTATTAAGTATTTCTAAGAAACATGAATACGAAGTGGTCTTAAATCAAATTCAAAAAATGAATGTGGATGAAAGTTTAGATCCTAAGTCTCGTTTTGATTCTTGCACAAACCCGTTCTTTAAACAGAAAGAAAAGATGGAATCCATTGAATCTAGTTTGAAGATGCAGATTTTAAATGCGTTTGAATTTATGGAAAGTGCATTTAAGAATGGGCAGGAAATGACAATATTTGTTACAAATTTAACAATGTCACCTGAAATGGCCTTATATTTAAGTTCACATACAATCGATGTTTATGAGAAATATAAACAAGTACTATTGATTGGAACACAAAAGGCAAGATTATTAGATGAGTTAGCTCATTAAAGAAAGGAAATATATGGATTATTCAGAATTAAAATATGATGTGGAAGAATTTGAATCGGATCAAGATAAAAGACTTCCACAACCACCTTTAGTAAAAAAAGCGATGCGTAAAGAATCGATTGAACTTCCTAAAAACTTTAAAGATTTATCTATTCATTCTGACTTTTTAGAAATTATTAATACACGCCACAGTAGTCGAGTTTATACGCAAGAACCGATGTCTTTATTAGAACTTTCCTATATTCTTTGGACTTGCCAAGGTGTTAAACAACTTCGTGGAAAGCATTATGCAACATTGCGTACAGTACCTTCTGGAGGAGCTCGTCATGGCTTTGAACTTTATTTCGTGTGTCAAAATGTAGAAGGTTTACAACCTGGAACCTATCATTATTTACCGATGGAACATCGTATTGAGTTTTTGAATCCGATTGACAAAGTGTCTGATGTTTTATCTGCTTCATTATGCAGGCAGTTGTGGGCTTTAAAAGCAAATGTGATTTTCTATTTTAGTTATATACCCTATCGTACAGAGTGGCGTTATGGTAATCTTGCGCATCGTATTGCACTAGTTGATCTAGGTCATGTAGGAGAAAATATCTATTTAGCTAGTACAAGCATTGACTTGGGTACTTGTGGAATTGGAGCATGTGTAACTACGATTTGTGATGAAATGTTTGAATTAGATGGGGAAAATGAGTTTATTATTTATTCTCAAACAGTGGGAAAGGTGGATAGAAAGGATTTTTTGAAAGAAAAATCTTTTTATGAATTTGTTGAAAAAGAAGGCTTATAATGTGTTAGAATATATAGGAACTAAGGAAAATATATTATGAGTAAAAAAGATAAAAACATAGATGCTTATTCAAAAGCACTTTTAGATAAAAAAACTGAATATAACGAGGAGTTAAAAAAACCAAAAACCGTTCATGAAATGAGCGATGAAGAAAGAAAACAGGCTGAAAAGACGATGTCTTCTGCTTTAGATATGCTTCGAAAAGAACGTGGTCAAAAAACAATTGCGGAAGAAGAACAATTTTATGAAGATCAAAAAACAAATTTGGTAAGCACGGATGATGATTTTACTACATCTTCAATTGAAAGTGAACAATCCAATGATGCATTGAATCTTGTTCATGCGATGTTGCAAGATATGTCAAATGATGATCAAGAAGCTGATAAAAAATCTGTGGTTGAAGAAAAGAAAAAAGAAACTAAAGAAAAGAAGAAAACAAAAGAACCTAAGAAAAAGAATGACTCAAAAAAGCCAAAAAAAAAGAAACCAATGAGCAAGGTTACAAAAATTGTTTTGGGAGTCATTTTATTGGGCGTAGCTGCTTTAGGCGTTTATTCTTATAAAGTATTGGTTTATGATCCACAAAATATTGTTTCACCCGCTCAACAAAAAACATATGATAAACTTATTTCATATGCCGATGAGTATGGAGATAATATGATGTCCGATGCTGAAAAATTGGAACTTTTGGATTTGGATTCTGGATATAAGAAATTATTAGATAAACAGAAAACATCAATCAATGAGTATTTTAAAGAACAAACCGGAAAGACATATAAAGCGTTGTTGAAAGATATCAAGGAACTTCAAATTTCAAAAGAAGAAGCTAAACTTCCTGCTTATCAACAAATTATGACACTATTAAATGGTTGGGATGCAAAATCTGACGAAGAAAAAATGGCAGTTACGGATATGCAATCTGTATATAGCTCTTTGTCTAAGAGTTTAAAAGAAGATGTGGATGATTTATCTAAATCAAAGACAGGTAAAGATTTTATCGATTTATGTAAAGAGCAGGAGAATTTAAAAACACAGGCTGAGGCCCAAGCTAAAGTTGAAGAAGAACAGAAAAAAGCTGAAAATGAACAAAAGATTCAAGAGTACCAAGTGACTTTAAATGGTTTACAGCAAGACTATAACACGTATGCACAATATGCTCAAAGTCTAGAGTCTGATTTGGCTTATGCTCAACAGGCTGGCGAAGATACAACAGATATTCAGTCGCAGATCAACACGAACAATCAGATGTTATATTCTTTGCAGCAACAAATTACATATTATCAACAGCAGATTGCTGCTTTACAATCATAAAAAATAAGACTATCCTATAATGGTAGTCTTTATGCCGACTTAGCACAGTGGTAGTGCAACGCACTCGTAACGCGTAGGTCATTGGTTCAAATCCGATAGTCGGCACCATGAATTCAAATTAAGCTGGTGAATCCAGCTTATTTTTTTGAAGGGAGAACGCATGTTAAAGAAAATGAATTTAGATGAAAAAATGGTTTTATTGGGAACGTTTTTTCTGTTTTTACCATTTGAAGTAGCAAGTGTTGGTATCGCATGCATATTGTTACAAGCATTTTGTCGTCATAAGCTTGTCAAGGCTATAAAAAATCAAACGGGAGCTATTTTTTTATATAGTTTTATAGGACTGGAATTTTTTGTGTCATTACTCTATTCAAATTGGAATGGTTTAGGTAATACTTGCCTATTTGTATTGATTGGCCTTTATGGGGCTTATTATCGTAAGAGTATCAAAAAAAATAGTTTTGAAGTCATGTGTGATCTGATTGTTATTCTCTCTGTTTTTGCGGCTATTTATGGTTTATATCAGTTTAATCAAATTTCAATTGCGAATGGTCGCACTTTCTTGGAATTTCATATTTTTAATTCACCTACAAGAAGAATTACGTCTACGTTTATGAATGCGAATATTTATGCGATGATTATTGATTTTGTTTGTGTGATCTGCATGTATCGTTTCGTGAAAAATGACAATATTCTTTGTAAGATTGGATATTTTATGGTTGCACTCTTCAATTTCTTTGTGCTTTATCTTACTGGATCTAGAACAGCATTATTACCTTTTGTGGTGATTTTTCCAATATTCTTATATTGTGTTCGCTGGAAAAAATTGTTTATTACTTCTACTGTGTTTGAATTATGTGTATGTGGCTTAGTTTTCTTAAAACCAACATTGATTCCAAGAATTAGTGATATGTCTACTTTTGCCTCTCGTATTAAAATTTGGAAAACGGCATTTTTATGTATTTCTATGTATCCATTTTTTGGATGGGGTCCTCAGACATATAAAAAGTTTTATCCTTTGGTGAACGGTCATAAGGCACCGCATGCGCATAATATCTACATAGATTCGATTTTATCTTATGGAATCATTGGAACAATTATTTTACTAGCTTATATATTTGTGCTGAATAAAGAAATTTTTGTATCCAATACTAGAAAAGAAAATCCAGCTTTATTTGGCATGATGATGTGTTTTATCGCAATCGTATTGGTTTATGGATTATTAGACTGTACGCTCAATATTGTTGCGACGGGAACTTTATGTTTTATTATTTTAAATAGTGCTTGCATGTACAAAGAAAAATAAATACAATAAATTTAGAAGACAGACAGTAGAAGGAGTTTTATGAAATGTATATCTCTTTTTGTCTGTTTTTTTATTGGGTTGCAATCCTTGAATGTACCAGATTATGAAAGGTTAGTTTCAAATATAGAATCAAAAGTAGAAGTGGTTGATCAGGATAAGGCTAGTTTTTTATCTTTAAAATGTAGAGATGTTTCAAATGCGATTCAAAATAAACAAGAGGATTTGAATTGTAGAATGGATTCTCAAAGTCAAAAATTAGAGGATCTTAAATTATTGTATAAACAGAAAAAGAATTATTATGAACTCAAAAAGATGGAGTATGGTTTGAATTTGGTTTCTATTCAAAAACAAAATTTGATCTTCCAATCGTATTGGATAGATAAGGACTTAACGAAATGTTTCAATGAATATAAGTGTAGTCAAAATGATTATTTGAAAAGTAAAAAACAGTGGGTAAAAAATAAGCATAAGCTTGATTTATATGCATCCTTTCTAACTCGTTTAGATACTTGTCAAAAACGTTTATTTTCGCGCTTTTCAACTTTGAGCCAATTGAATGATTCGGGAGAGTTTGATCAAGATTCTATAATTGCCGGCAGTGAGGCATTACCTGGATATGGTGGCTATGAAATTTTAGAAAACAATGGTATGTCTTGTTTGGTTGATGGAAATTATGTGATTGATACATATAGTTCTTTTTGGCAAAATCCAATTGAAAATGGTACAATCAGTGCTAGATGCTGGGCATATCCAGACGGAACTCTTCACTTAGGTTTAGATATTGCCAGTCCAATGTATAGTGATGTATACGCTGTTGCCAATGGCATTATATTGTATGCACATGCACCTGTAGAATCAAATAATGGATATCTCGGGAATATGTGTGGATGGCCAAGTGGAGCCGGCAATTCGATTTGTATGGTGGTAGCTGTTCATGATAAGTTATATGCGATAAGTTATGCACATTTATCAAATGAAATCTATGTGACAAGTGGTCAGCAAGTCGGTCAAGGAATGACAATTGCCAAGAGCGGGAATAGTGGCAATTCAACAGGTCCTCATACACATATTGAGGTCTTTGAATTGAAACAAAATTTAAATTCAATTGTTGATTATTTTAGAAATAGTGGTGCTGATTTTTCTTTTGGATGCGGCTTTAATAAAGCAGCAACATGCTCAGACTATGCATGTCGTATAGATCCTGAGACAGTTTTGGAGGGTGTATGAGTCAAGAAATGTATTTTTCACGAATGAAGGAATTACTGCAAGATGAGTATGATGCGTATGTTGAATCTTTATCAAAACCTTTATATCGTGGTATGCGTGTCAATTTAAAAAAGGCAAATTTAAAAGAATTTGATCATTTAGAAAGTCCAAGTCAATTTTGTAAGGAAAGCTATTATGTAGATAAACCGTTAGGAAATCATCCTTATCATATCTGTGGATGTTTCTATCTACAAGAACCAAGTGCATCGAGTGCCGTCGAAATCTTGGATGTACAAGAAGATGATTATGTATTAGATTTATGTGCGGCTCCTGGTGGAAAGAGTACGCAGATTGCTTCTCATCTAAAAAGTGGGTATTTAGTATCGAATGAAATCGATGCGAAAAGAGCTCAGATTCTTTTATCGAATATAGAGCGAATGGGCGTTAAAAATGTAGCTGTCACTAATTCAAGTGTAGATAAGCTTGCGAAAGTATTTAATTCATGTTTCGATAAGATTTTAGTGGATGCACCTTGTAGTGGTGAGGGTATGATCAAAAAGCATGACATTGCCTTGAATCATTGGAGTATTGAAAATATTGAGCTTTGTGCATCTCGTCAGAAAGAAATTTTAGAATATGCGTATTCGATGTTGAAACCGGGTGGTACTTTGGTATATTCAACTTGTACATATGCTTTAGAAGAAGATGAAGATGTAGTTTTGTCTTTTTTAAACAAACATGAAGATATGGAATTAAAAAATCCAGAAGTTTTGTGGGGAAGAAAAGGATTTAAAGATTTAAATGTACGTCGTATTTTTCCAATGGATGGTGGTGAAGGTCATTTCATTGCAAAGTTGAAGAAAAAATCCGGTGTTGCAGGTAAACTTCCAGTTTTAAAGACAAAGAAAATAGATAAAGTAACAGAAAAGTTTTTGAAGGAACAATTGAATACATTGCCAAATTATTACTATATTGACAAAGATCGGGTATATGGTATGGATGTTTGTTTTGTGGACTTTAAAAAAGTAAAAGTATTGCGTCAAGGCGTATATTTAGGTGATGTTATTAAGAATCGTTTTGAACCAAGTCATTCTTTTTATATGGTTGCGGATTTTGACTATAAAAGAAAAGTGAATGTAACTTTAGAAGAAATGGATCTGTTTATGCATGGAGAAGTTTTACAGAAGGAATGTGATAAAGGTTACGTTGCCGTATGTTACAAAGGACATCCGTTTGGATTTGGTAAAAGTGATGGAAGACAAATCAAAAATAAGATTCCTAAAGGACTCAGATTATTACCTAACTCACATGTGAATATAGACTAAAAAGGCCAGGAAATTATTCCTGGCAATTTTTTGCGATTTCATGAGCCATATTGTAGTAATCTTCTAATTGATCATCACTTGGTGTGTAACATTGGCTGATCACATCGTGGCATGATTCAATTCCAGACTGTTGCATTCTTGTATCGATTTCTTTGGCAACTTGGTTAAACCATCCATATGCGGCAAAGGCCATACCTTTTTTATTTTTGAACTTACATGGACGAATGTGTTCAAGGAAAGCTGCAACACTTGGTGCCATGACATTATTGTACGTACCAGATCCGATACATACAACTTTAGCATCCATAATTTCACGCATTACAATACTTGATTTTGTGTCGGATAACTTATAGACTTTGACATCCATACCAGCATCACTGAATCCTTCAGCTAGACTTTCAGCAATTTGTTGCGTATGTTTCCATACAGATTCATATACAATTACGGCTTTATTTTCTACTTTTTGAGCAGCGATACCCTTATATGTTTCAATGATATCACCAATATAGTCTTTCCAGATAATACCATGAGCAGGCATGATATATTCAATGTCTAAATTCATACCTAGAATAAGGTTTAATTTAGCTTGTACTGGTGTAGTATATGGTAAAACAATATTCGCAAAGTATTCTTTGGCTTGTTTTAAACAATAAGCTTTATCTAATCCTTCATCCGTTAAGTTAAAGTTTACAATATGTTGTCCAAAAGCATCGTTTGAGAATACGGTTTTTAATTGTGGACAATACGTCAACATGTTGTCTGGCCAATGAATCATCTGCATTTCAACAAAGACAAAATCATATTTTCCAGTATTGATTGTATCGTTTGTCTTAACCACTTGATAAGGGACTTGATCAAAGTATTGTTCAATCATATTTTTCTTACCAGAAATAGATGCGTAGACTTTTGCGTTTGGATATTTGGCATAGACTTTTTTAAATCCTCCAGAATGATCTGGTTCAGTATGTTGAACGACGATATTGTCGATTTCTCTTCCTTGTAGTACGGATTCAACTCTTTCCAATAGTTCTTCTGTAAATTCTTCTTCTACTGTATCGAATAATGTAACTTCATCATCTACCACTAAATAGGCATTGTATGTACATCCTTCATCAATTGGATATAAATCACCATGGAAGTGGCGGTTGTTTAAGTCTCTTACTCCGACCCAGTATACGTTATCTATAATTTTTTTAGCTCTTTTCATTTTGATTCACCTCTTTCTTTATTTTAAAATTTTTTATGAGTTATGTCTATTCATTTGCACACTTTTACATTTTTTAAATAAAAAATATAAAAAGTATACTAAAAAGTGTAAGTGTTTTCTTTTTCTTGAGAGTATAATAAAAGCTAGGAGGAATTGTCGATATGATTATTCAAAGTAAAAGAGTTTGGGTGGTAAATACTTGGTTGGCAGCCCAAATTGAAGTAGAAGAAGGAAAAATTGTTAATATCTATCCTTATGGCCAAAAAGATGTAGATGAAGATTACGGAGATAAGAGAATTATTCCTGGATTCATCGATGTGCACACACATGGTGCTTATGGATTTGATACAAATGATGCGAATGAAGAAGGTCTTCGTAACTGGATGAAAAACATTGTTAAAGAAGGCGTCACTGGTATTCTTCCAACAACAATTACACAGTCTGAAGAAGTTTTGACAAATGCAGTTAAAAATGTTGCGAAAGTTGTTGAAGAAGGCTATGAAGGTGCAGAAATTTTAGGTATTCACTTTGAGGGGCCTTACTTGGATCAAATTTATAAGGGAGCTCAACCTGAACAATATTGTGTAAAACCGGATTTAGCACAATTTAAACGCTATTTAGCAGCATCTAATAATTTAATTAAAATCGTTACAATGGCTTGTGAACATGATGATAATTTTGAATTAACTAAATTCTTACGTGCAAACGGAATTGTATGTAGTCAAGGACATTCAGGAGCTACTTTTGAACAGGCTAGATTAGCGATTGCGAATGGTGCAAACTCAATGACTCACGTATTCAATGGTATGACTAAATTCCATCACCGTGAACCAGGATTGGTAGGAGCTGCAATGCGTTATAGAGATGTATATGGTGAAATCATTTGTGATGGAAATCACTCAACTTATGAAGCATTAAATGATTACTTTACCGCAAAAGGACCAGATCACTGTATTATGATTACAGATTCATTGATGGTTAAAGGTTTACCTGTTGGTACAAAAGTATTATTTGGTGGTAACGAAATCGAATTGTATCCAGATGGAAGTGCTCACTTAACAGACACTAAAGGTCTTGCAGGAAGTACATTACATGTTAATAATGGACTTCGTATTCTAGTTGAAAAGGCAATGGTTCCTTGGCAAACAGCTATCAATGCATGTACATTGAACCCAGCTCGTATGTTGAATGTGGATGATCGTAAAGGATCTATTCAAACAGGAAAAGATGCAGATTTAGTTGTATTAAATGATGACTATTCTGTTGAAATGACATATACAAAGGGAACAAAAGCGTTCTAGTCAACAAAAGCACATTTCTCAATGTGCTTTTTTTATGTTTTCGCGATGAAAATCATCTTTTAATTGTTTGTCTGTGATGACCATGTCAAAATCATCAACATTGGCAATTTTTGACATATATTTTTTATTAAATTTTGTATGGTCGACCAAACAAATTTTTTTATTGGAAGAATCAAGAATGGCTTTTTTAACTAAGGCATCACTCATACTTGGAATGGATACTCCATAGTCTAAATCAATTCCAAGTACGGAAATAAAGGCTTTATCAATATAATAATTTTGAAAAAACTGAATTGTACTTTCTGATAGTGCAGCTTGTGTAATTGGATTATAGGTTCCTGGAGCCATGATGATTTTAGCTTTTGTGTTTCGATCAACATATTGAAGAATCTTCCAAAAGTTAGTGAATATTGTGATCTTTTTATGATGGATCCTTTTAAAGAGTTCAAGACAAGTGGTGCCACAATCTAGATAGATGGAATCTCCGTCTTGAATGAGTGTGCTCGCAAATATCGCAATGTCTTTTTTGTCCGATTGAGACATGCCTTCTTTGATTTCAAAAGCAGGTTCTGCAGAAATAGACTCGTTTAATGTAGCTCCTCCATAGCTTTTTGTGGCCAACCCTTGATTTTCTAAGATGTCTAAATCTCTTCGTATTGTCATTAATGAAACGCAGTATTGATTTGCGAGTTCATTAACTTGCACAGTTTTATCTTTTTTTAGTTTTTCATAAATCTCATATCTTCTTTGTGTTGTGTTCATACTTCTATTAAAGCACAAAATAGAACATAAAGGAACATGTTCTGATGTGTTCATTTAATATTATATGTTTGATGTGAAATGGATATTGAAAGTGATATTATCTAGTGTTAGGATACAGATGAACTTAAGGAGGATCCATCATGGAATTGATTATTGATTCATCAAATATTGAACAAATTAAAGAATTAAACGAACTACTAACAATTACTGGAGTTACGACAAATCCTACAATTCTTACAAAATCAGGTAGAGAAGCAATGGATGTCGTAAAAGATTTGTGTGAAGTATTGAGTGAAGATCAATTGTTGTTTATTCAAACCGTGCAAACTTCTTTTGAAGGAATCATGGAAGAGGCAAAAATGATTTCTTCGATTCGTAATAAAAATATGTATGTGAAGATTCCTGTTACACATGAGGGATTAAGAGCTATCAAAGAATGTAAAAAATTGGGTATTCACACATTAGCTACAGCTATCTATACGGCAGATCAAGCATTCTTAGCAGCTATGAATGGGGCTGAATATTTGGCACCTTATACAAATCGTATGTGCAATTATGGTGATGGTGTACAAGATGTGAAAGACTTGATTGAAATGTTGAGAGTGAATCATATGCCTGCAAAAGTTATTGCGGCAAGCTTTAAAAATACTTATCAAGTGCATGAATTGATCAAAGCAGGAATTCAAGCTGTGACTGTTCCTTGTGATGTTTTATATCAAATGATTGATCATCCAGGAACAAAGATTGCGGTTGGAGAATTTAGTGTTAATTGGCAAAGAGCTTATAATCGAAACACTTTAGAAAAGTAGACTTGTCTACTTTTTTCTTTTTGGAAAAATATTAGCACTTAAGTGTTGACAGTGCCAAAAAGAGTGTTATACTATCATTAGCAATCATGAAGAGTGAGTGCTAAGTACAAGGAGGTGCTTATTATGAATATCGATCAAATGTCAGAGCGTTTGCAGAAGATTTTAATGGATGCCGTAAATTTGGCTAAATCCAACCAACATCCTAGTGTGGATACAGTGGATATGTTGGAAACGATTTTTAAGGATGATGTATTGGATGGCTTATTTGAGCGTATTGGCTTAGATAAGACTCGTGCCTTACAGATGGTTCAACAAGAATCAAATCGTGTCGCAAAAAGCTCAACTAGTAATATAAATTTATCAAATGAAGTTCAAAAATCGTTTGAGGATGCACAAAACTGGGCAAGTCAACATGATGAAACTTATTTATCGGTTGCGAGTGTATTTTTAGCATTATTATTTAATCGTTCTTATATTTCAAAAGAATTGGTAAAAACTTTTAACTTAAATAAGGATGTTTGTTACAAGGCAGAACTAGAGCGTCGTAATGGAAAGAAATTTGACACACCAAATTCTGAAGAGAATGTAGAAGCCTTAAAAAAATATGGTCGTGATCTAGTGCAGGATGTGCGTGATGGTAAGATTGATCCTATCATTGGTCGTGATGATGAGATTCGTCGTGTAATGCAGATTCTATCTCGTAAGACAAAGAATAATCCTGTTTTGATTGGTGAGCCTGGTGTTGGTAAAACAGCTGTTGTAGAAGGTATCGCATGGCGTATTATGAAGGGTGATGTGCCTGAGTCATTAAAAGAAAAGAGATTAATTGAATTAGACATGGGCTCTTTGATTGCCGGTGCTAAATATCGTGGTGAGTTTGAAGAACGTTTAAAATCAATTTTGGATGAAGTGAAAAAATCAGATGGACAAATTATTTTGTTTATTGATGAAATTCATAACTTGGTTGGTGCGGGTAAAACAGAAGGCAGCATGGATGCAGCTAACTTATTAAAGCCAATGTTAGCTCGTGGTGAACTACATTGTATTGGAGCAACAACATTTAATGAATATCGTAAGTATATTGAAAAAGATGCAGCTTTAGAGCGTCGTTTCCAGAAAGTACAGGTGGCTCAACCAAGTGTAGAAGATACAATTAGTATCTTGCGTGGATTGAAAGATCGTTTTGAAAGTTATCATGGTGTACGTATTTTGGATGAGGCTTTGATTGCGGCAGCTACAATGTCTGATCGTTATATTACAGATCGTTTCTTACCAGATAAAGCTATTGATTTAGTGGATGAGGCTTGTGCAACATTAAAGGTAGAAATGGAAAGTATGCCTCAAGAATTGGATGAGTTGCAGCGTAAGATCTTGCAGCTTCAAATTGAAAAGACTTCGCTACAAAAAGAAGAAGACAAAAGAGCAGTTGAGCGTCGAGAAGAAATTGAGTCCGAACTGGCTTCTTTACAATCTAAGCGTGATGAGATGCATTCTAAGTGGGAAGATGAAAAACGTGGTTTGGCCAATGAGAAAGAGGATAAACAACGTTTGGAGAAGGCTCGTTTGGATTTGGAACAAGCTCGTAATGAGGCTCGTTATGAAGATGCGGCTAAGCTTCAATATGGAACGATTCCCGAATTAGAGGCTCGTATTCAAAAAGAGCAGACAAGTCAAAAAGAAGATGCTTTGATCCAAGAAACAGTTAATGAGGAATTGATTGCGAAAATCGTTTCGAGATGGACGGGTGTAGAAGTAACACGTTTAGTTGCGAGTGAAAGAGAAAAATTATTGAATTTAAAATCAGAACTTGAAAAACGTGTTGTTGGACAAGATGAAGCTTTGGAGTTAGTAACAGATGCAATTTTGCGTTCTAAAGCACAAATTCAAGATGAGAATCGTCCGATTGGATCGTTCATGTTCTTAGGTCCTACAGGTGTTGGTAAAACAGAAGTTGCCAAAGCTTTGGCTGAACAGTTATTCGATGATGAAAAACACATTGTGCGTATTGATATGAGTGAATATATGGAAAAACACAGTGTGGCACGTTTAATTGGTGCTCCTCCAGGATATGTTGGATATGATGAGGGTGGTCAATTGACAGAGGCTGTTCGTCGTAATCCATATAGTATTGTATTATTTGATGAAATTGAAAAGGCACATCCAGATGTATTCAATGTGTTACTTCAAATTTTGGATGATGGTCGTATTACAGATTCTAAAGGTGTAACGGTTGATTTTAAAAATACTATTATTATCTTAACGTCAAACTTAGGTAGTCAATATGCCTTTGAATCTGGAGATATCCATGAAAAATATATGGAAGAAGTAAAGCGTCACTTTAAACCAGAGTTCATTAATCGTATCGATGAAATCATTGTCTTTAATGCATTAAATGATTCTGCATTTATTAAGATTGCACATAAATTTGTTGGTTTACTACAAAAACGTTTAGCAGAGCGTGACATTACATTAAATGTGAGTGATGCCGTGTATAATCAGATTGCCAAAATGGGTGTTGATCCAGTGTATGGCGCTCGTCCAATGAAGCGTTATATCCAAAGAAATCTTGAAACACAGATTGCGAAGGAAATGATTAAGACAGGCGCAATGCAAGGGGATGTAATCAATGTGGATTGTCAAAATGGACAATATACATTTGATATTCAAGGAAGATAGTTAATTATCTTCCTTTCTTTGTTTGTTTGGAGGTATAATAGAGAAAGGAAGTGATATTTATGTCTTTAAAAGAGTGGATTCAAGAAAGTAATAATATAGTTTTTTTTGGTGGGGCTGGTGTATCTACAGAAAGTAACATTCCAGATTTTCGTAGTGATAACGGATTATATAAAAAGAAATACCCATATCCAGCTGAAATTATGTTGTCGCATAGTTTTTATCTTAGTCATCCGAAAGAATTTTTTGAATTTTATTTTAACCAAATGATTTATTTAGATGCCAAACCAAATAAGGCGCATCTTGCACTATCAAAATTGGAGCAGATGGGTAAATTAAAGGCTATTGTTACACAGAATATTGATGGTTTACATCAACTTGCGGGTTCTAAAAATGTATATGAACTTCATGGAAGTGTATTAAGAAATACATGTACACATTGTCAAACGAAATATTCTTTAGAAGATATGATGAAATATAGGGATAGCGATGGTATTCCTAGATGTCCAAAATGTGGTGCTATTATTAAGCCGGATGTAGTGTTGTATGAAGAAGGTTTGGACGAATATACTTTGTATTCAGCCGTTCATGCGATTGAACAGGCAGATCTTTTAATTGTAGGTGGAACAAGTTTAGTTGTATATCCTGCGGCTGGTTTGATTAATTATTTCCATGGTAAACATTTGGTATTAATAAATAGAGACAGTACGAACATGGATTCAAAGGCTGATTTAGTCATTCATGATTCAATTGGTAAGGTTTTAGATGATTCACTATGTGAAGTTTATGTGAAATAAACACTAAACTTGAAATTTAGACACAAATAAACTAAAATTTTATCATGTCAGAAAGAAGCAATAGATCTTTTATTCGCGATGGAATATATAACATAAATCGAACAATGCAGCTTGATCCTGCAGCGCATTCAAAGTGGGAAGTATTTTGGCTGTATCCTCATATTAAGGCAATTGGTTTACATCGTATTGCCCATTGGTTCTGGGTGCATGATCATACATTTATTGCGCGTTGGATAAGTAATCGAGCAAGACATTGGACTGGGATTGAAATTCATCCTGGAGCTCAAATTGGTCGAGGATTGATGATTGACCATGGTATGGGCGTTGTGATTGGAGAAACGGCAATTATCGGGGATGATTGTCAGCTTTATCATGGCGTTACATTAGGTGGTACGGGGAAGCAACATGTTAAAAGACATCCTACTTTAGAGGATGGAGTATATATTGGTTGTGGAGCTAAATGTTTAGGAAATATCACTTTGAAAAAAGGATGTCGTGTAGGAGCAAATGCGGTACTTTTAAAAGATGTGCCTGAAGGGGCAACTGCAGTTGGTATTCCTGCAAAAATTATAGAGAAGAAATAGGTGGTTGTATGTGGAAATATCGTTGTAAATCCCATTTAATAGCTATGGTTGTAGCTTTTGTGGTTGGATTAGGATTAAGTGCAGTTGTATTTTCAAGTGGAGTTGATGTCAATTCAGATATGATTTCAAGTGCATTAAGTTCAGTTCCTGGTGTTGATACACAAACATTAAAACAAGTCTTATCTTATTTGCAAAATAATATGTGGATTTTATATGTTGGGGATGCCCTATTGATTTCGGGAATAATTAATATTATATATATTGGTCAATATTTATCAGCACGTTTTAATATAAGTCCATGGATTGTGATGTGTTTAATATTTTTCTTACCAGAATACATGATTTATATTGGAACTCTGCTTGTGATTCCAGCATTTATTGTATGTATTTATGGTATGTTAAGTTTACGCTCTAGTATTTCAAAAGAACGTAGAGAATTTAATTTTTCGAGTGATGATGAATTAGTTCGTATGTATAAGATACATCACAATTTAGATGAGTCTTATAAGGAACTTGCAAAAACGTGTCGTAAAAATGTAAAAAAACTTACGGGCATCTATGCTTTAGGTATTGTTGCTTTGTTTGTGATTTTAGGCGTTGTAAATAATATTATGCTTTTAGCTATATTATTAATGTTCTATTTATTTGCGTTTAATATTGTTTTAAGATATCGTGCTGTATCGCTTCTTCCAATCACTAAACTATTGTATGAAGATTGTAATCCAGAAGCGTGTGCGAGTGCTATTATTTATTATTGCACAAATTCTAAAGGGCATACGCGTCTAACTCAACATACATTGCTTGCACAATGCTTGATTTATTTAAATGATCCTGAACTTGCACAGGATGTATTGATTAGTTATCCAAGAAAAGATGCAGCAAGCTCATTACAATATTGGTCATTGATGTCTTATATAGATTATATGTTAAAAGATGAAGATGGACTATCTCGTTGTAAAGAAGAAGCTCAAAATGTACGTATGCATTATGGACGTGCAGGTGTCATGATTCAAAGCGAAGAAATGGCGGCAATTGAAAATAAGATTCACTTAATGGATGGAGAATTTAATACTTGTAAAAAATACTACTTACAAGGACTTCAAAGGGCAAATTTTGCATTTCAACAAGTTGATTCATGTTACTATATTGCCTTGATTTCATTTGTTGAGGAAGACTATAAATTGGCTCGTATGTATT
This sequence comes from uncultured Solobacterium sp., assembly GCA_900547815.1. Lineage (GTDB taxonomy): Bacteria > Bacillota_I > Bacilli_A > Erysipelotrichales > Erysipelotrichaceae > Holdemanella. The sequence goes on along the minus strand of URHY01000011.1, from coordinate 21,392 downwards.
TTGAAAAGGTTGTTGAACTTGGTAATCGTATGTATTTTGTAGAAAAAGCTAAAAATTATTTAGAAAAGATTGACAAAATCAATCCTGAAACAACCATTGATGAAGTAGAATATTCGTAGTAAATGAAAAATAGATTTCACAAAATCCAGTGATATGGCCAAACATAAATGTGAACATAAAACTCAATCCAATGTTGATATAAAATAGGATTGAGTTTTTATTTAAATTAACTGGAATAAAAAGAAACCATTCAATTATAAAAGAGGCTACAAAGATTATGGATAACCATACATGTAGATCTTTTAAAAGGGTAACCTCATTATATGGAATACTACATGATAGAATCATGCCTATACAGATAAGGGCATGATTTTTTTTATTGTATCGAACATCATATTTTTCCCATATTTTTTTTGAATAGAAATAAAAACCTAAAGCTGAACTTAATGCCCAAAAAAATAAGTAAATAGGTCGATGCAACTGGTTGCCAATATAAGTTTGATTATCATAAAATACATCGATCCAAAAAAATGGAAGAATATTTAGAATGGTTTGGATTAAATAAACGTGTATATATGTTAAAAATTTCATCATTGTTTCATTTTAGACAAAAAAAAGAGAAAAATCAAAAAAATAATAAAAGTTTTCTCGAAAAACTACTTTTTAAAACGTTTAAGAATATGGAGGTGATGAAATGTGTGAATGGATTGAACAAGATTGTATGGATGAAAATCACTTGTATGTGCATCTCAAAGATCCTAAACTTTTAGATCTTTCTATTTTTGATCGAATGTCAAATGATGATTTCTGCTTACCTTGCATGTTGACAAATCAGAACAGCGCCTCGATTGTGTATGCGATAGAGGGCTTTATTCCTTTACACGATTTTTTAAGTCAATATGTTTTTGAAAACGAAGAGGGATATATTTTTTTACATCAACTTTTTGAACAAGCAATTGCATCAAATCGAAATAAACCAGTTTTATTTGATCCGGATTATGTATTTGTTTCGCCTTTTGGCGATCGCTTTGCGTTCATTGTAGTTCCAATTCAAATAACAAATTGGATGTTTCAAAGGGATATGTCAGAAAAATGGGTTGAATATATCGCAAAAACAATGCAGACGACTACAGCGTTTGAAATTCCAGGATTCTTGTTAAAATTTTTAAACAGCACGGAATTTAGTTTACCCAATCTTGTTTTGGGGTTAGATAATATTCGTGAATTGTATTATCCAAAGAAGTTTTCATTTTTTAAGCATAGACGAATACAAACGTTTAAAGTCAAGGAACCCATACAAGCTTTTCATAAAAACAAACCTGTTGAATCTATTTTGGAAGAAAAAACACAGCTTCTACAAGTTCAAATTAATTTTTCAGCTTATTTAATGAAGGGAAAAGAGAAATATTCTTTGGCAAATGAAATAAATTTGATTGGAAGAGCTATGAGTTGTGATGTACGTTTTCAAGATTCGAGTGTATCTTTGAAACATGCAAAAATTATTTGTGAAAATGAAAGATACTATATTCAAGATTTAAAGAGTACTAATAAAACATTTTTAAATGATAAAGAAGTCAAAAGAAAAATGCGTTTAAAAGATGGAATGCATATACGATTTGGGGATGTCGAATGTGAATTTAAAGAACAGTAAGTATCGTGTTTTAGACTCGTATAATTGTAATGTATTTCGTATCCAAGATGAATTAAGTACTTGTATTTACATATTGAAGGTTTGTGATGAGATGGAATCGGATCGTTATAAACATCAGTTTAAAACAGAAATTGATGTACTTTCAAAATTAAATTCTTTACTGGTACCAAGCTTAGTTACGTGTTTTGAAGAAGGAACGTTACAGTGCTTTGTAGAAACTTATATTCCTGGAATTAGTGCAAAACAATTTGTTCAACAATATAAAGGTGTAATTCAAAGGTATCGATTATTGTTTGATGTTTTAAGTGTCTTACAAGCTGTGCATGAAATTGGATATCTCTATATCGATTTAAAATTAGAAAACATCATATATTATCAAAAACATTTTTATTTGATTGACTTTAATGCATGCATAGAAAATCATGCACATGTAGCAATTATGGCTTCTAAATCGAATTGTGCACCTGAATTAATGAATTTAAGCAAAAAAGATATTCGTTGTGATATTTATGCGCTTGGATCTTTACTTCAAGAAGTTTTTGGTGTTGGGATGATACTCATAATTTATTTGTGTCATCAAAAAAAAGAAAGAAGAATATCGAATTTATCAATATTTAAGTTTTTGATTATCATACATATTTTAATTCGAATACTACTTGTACTTTTATTATGTATTCTGTCTGTCTTCTCTTTATTTAAATGTACAAGTCCCAAAAATGTATTTGATGCTTATTATTATCATCATCAGATTGCCATGTTTGAAAAGGCGTATAAAGAATCGAAATCTAAAGATCGGTTGTATATGTGGATTAGTAATGGCTGGATATTAGATGATGTATATGTCAATAAGCAAGCATCTATATTTCTAATGAAGGAGGCTCTTAAAACAAAGGATGCTACTTTGATTCAATATATGTATGATCGTATTTCATTAAACAAAACACCAGAACTTGAAGCATGTGCATTGATTTATTTAAAACCTACAACTAGTACCATTGCTCGTTGTATGCGTTTGGTTTTAACTAGCGATATGTTGTTGAAAGATAAGCTGGATGTTGTGAATCAATGTCTACAAATCGCCATTCACGAAGAATTAAATGTTTCATTAACTCCAATAAAAGATTGGCTTGAAAATGTAGAAACAAATCAATTGTTGAATTATTCAAAAGAATTTGAGGATTTAGGATGTAATTATTTAGAATATTTATTTTTATTAAGGAATAAGGAGAGTGAGATCATGGAAATACCCTTAGTGTTTATTGATAATTTAAAAAGCAGTCGATGGAATGATTTGTATGCGTTTTGGAGGAGTTTATGATGTGGATGCAAGATGTTGTGTATACAAACTATATGGATTGGCAAGAAACAAATACATTTATAAATGGTGTGGCATCAGCAAGTGGGAATGTAGAATTATTGTTTAACGAAAAAGTAGATCGAGATACTAGTTTAGTCATATATGATGGAAAACAAATAGATTTAAGTCATGAGCATACATATATTGATATTCAAAAGGAAGGGATAACACAGTTAGTTTATATTTTAAAAGATATTGATGGTTATGCCCTAGAAGAAGGAGAAAAAACAATTCTTTTGGATACAACTTTACCGAATATTGTGGTTAAGACAAAGGATTGTATGATCAAAGATGTTTTACCTTTGATAGATTGTGAAAAAGTACATGTACAAATTTTAGAAGAAAATGTTGATCATGTAGATGTTTATTTGGATGATGAAAAAGTTGAATTCGAAAATCTTGAATTTGATTTGGATGCAAGTACAAAAAATCGAATCATAAAAGTTCTTTGCCGAGATATTGCGGGTAATGAAATTGAAAGAAAAATTGAAATCTTACCGATTGTGTTTCCAGAATGTTTACTTCAAGAAAGGACATACGTAAAAGATAATAAATTAGATTTAGGTTTTGAATCGATTTGCGAGATTCCACTTCATTTACATGTATATTGTGATGGGAATTATTTATATTCTATAGATTTAGAAAATAAAGATTTTGCCACGATTGATTTTGGTAAAAGCGGTGTATATATATTTGTTTTAGAACATAAAGAATATCCACATATAAAAAAAGAACTCCAAGGTTCTATCGTATATTCGAATATTTTACCAACCCTTACGTTGCAACCATCAGCCAAAGTATCTAATGAAGATGTATTTGTGAATTTAAATTGGAATGTTCCATATTTAGAAAGAGGCTATATTGATGTAGAGCTAAATGGAATTAAAGATCGGCATTACTTGAACGAAACAATACATTTATTTGCTGTAAATAATCGTGATCTTTTTTATAAAGTAATAGCGTATGCCAAAGATGCTTTTGGCAATGAAGTATGGGATCAGGTGATTGTGCAAATTGATAAACGTGCACCATCTACAAGTTTATATATTAATAATGAACAAATATTGGATAAAACGATAATCAAAAAACTGCCAGAATTTGAATATCGAATGGACGATCATAATGCGACTATGAAAGTGGAATATTATTTGAATGGAATATTTATGGATATGGATATTGAAAAAATATTTAATCGCATGGTAAGGGATGACATTTTAAAAGTCGTAACATATACAACAGACACTCTTAACAACCTAGAAAAAAAAGAATATGAGTTTGTGTTTAGTCCAGATAAAGAGAAGGAAATCATTTCTAAAAGCGAACAATTAACAAATAAGAATGAAGTTGTAACATTTGAACGAATATGGAATGTAAATGATAAGAATGAACTAGTATTGACAAAGAGTGTAAAAAAATTTCAAAAACAATCAAAACCAGTAATTCATTATTTACGTAAGAAGAATAAAGTTCAAATATGGACGGAAGATACAATTGAATATGTCTTGGTCAATGGAAAAAAAATAAATATAAAAAAAGATGTATTGGGACATGATTTTATTGAATTATCTTTAAAGAAACATAAAACGAATATTGAGGTGAAAGTTAAAAATGAATCAAATAGGACTTCAACATTAAAAAAAGAGGAAGTGCGTAAACAGTTAAAAATATCATTTATACAGAAAATATGGATGTTTATTAAAAGAATATTGAATTTATGAGTAGACTTTGGATATATACAAAAAATCAATGTGAATGTTTTGATGTAGATTCAATCAAGGAATATTCAGGATTTTTATTTGTGAAGAAAAGTCAGGGACTTTGTATTTTTTATGGACAAAACAAAAAGATATTAAAATTTAATGAATCTTGTACGATTTTAGATACATCATTCTATTTAGAAGAAAAGGAAAGTCAAATTAGTTATTTTCCAATCGCATCAAAGATACAAATAGGAAGAAGTGAATTGTGTGATATTCAATTATGTGCAAAAGGTATTTCCCGATTTCATTTTAAGATTGAAGATGGAGTGTTGACCGATTTAAACAGTTTAAATGGTACATATGTTAATACAAGAAGAGTAAATACATGGAATCTAAAAATACAGGATGAAATAGTAGCTGCGAATATTCGTATGATTTATTTAAAAAACTATCTATTACTAGACATGGTAGATAATCCATATGATTCAAAGAATATGGAAGTTGAAGGCCCAATTTTTTATGCATCAAATTTTAATGCAAATTTACCAGCTATTCAAAAATTTGATATACAAATGCCTCAAATACAGCGTGTTGTACATAAACAAAGCTTATTTAGTGCGATTGGACCTTCATGTATGATTGCAGGTTCTGGTTTTGTATCTAGTATAATTATTGGATATCTACAAAAGCAAAAACTTGATACCTTATTTACAAGTATGATCAGTTCACTTACTATGGCGTGTACATTTATGATTTATGGTTTATACAATCGAAGTTATCAATACAAATTGAGTTTGAAGGAAAGTCAAAAAAGTTTAGATATGTATGATGCTTATATAAATCAAATGTATGAAAAGAAAAATAGGCTTCAACAACAATTTGAAAAAGAAATTTATACATATATTGAAAAGTATATGACGGCTTTTAAACATGAAACTTCTGATGTTGTATATGTTGGTTGTACGGAATCAAAATGGTGTGATATTTCTTATCGTGAAACATCTTACGAATATGCATCAAATGATTTAGTGATAAAACGGGATAAATTGATCCAAACCTTAAATTCGAATGTGATGCAACCGATTTTTTTAAAAGAGGGTGAGGTTTGTTGGATTAATACAGATATAAAAGAAAGTATCATTTTATTTAATAATTATCTTTGGTATTCTTCAAAAAAAAGAAAATGGTTATGGATGCAAGAATTTGAGGGGATGAAGGATATTCTATTAAATCCATATTGTAGGGTAAATGAAAAGACAAATAAAGATTTGATTGTAGTAAGTACAGATTCTAACTGTTTTCCAGATGCATTTTTTTGTTTGATTTATGTTGGAAAACAAGAACCATCTTTTCATTATGACTATAATATTCAGACTGTTCATATATCGGATTTAAATATAAATAAAAAAAGGTATCTTTTAAAATCACAAAATGTAGATTTTTATGAAACATTACTAAAATCTAAACCTATTAGGAAAAATAAGTATGTAATGAAAGTTCCTGTTGGAATTAGTGCATCAAATCAAATAGTGGACATGGATTTTAAGGAGTATGGTTTTCATGGCTTGGTCGCAGGTATGACAGGTTATGGAAAGAGTGAATTTATAAGTTTTTTATTGATGATGATGATTTGGCATAATGCACCTAGTTACTTTCAATATATATTAATCGACTTCAAAGGCGGAGCTTTTGGACAACCTTTTTATGAATTTGCGCATTGCGCAGGAATTGTCACAAATTTAGATACACAATCTATGGAACGGTTTTTTATGAGTATGAATTTCGAATTAGAAAAAAGACAACGATTATTCTTAGAAGAAAAGGTTTCTGATATCAATGCGTATAACGAAAATCACACTCTCTCACATTTATGGATATTTGTTGATGAGTTTGCACAATTGAAAGTAAAATTTCCGCAATTCATGTCACAGTTACAAGAAATTGCACGTATTGGTAGATCTTTAGGGATACATTTAGTCCTTTCAACGCAAAAACCTTCTGGTATAATTGACGATCAGATTATGGCAAATACGAGTTGGAAAGCTTGCTTTCATGTGAATAATGTTCAGGATAGTCGTGAAATTCTACAAAATGAAAAGGGTTATGCTTTGAAGAATCCAGGGGATATGATTTTACAAGCTAAAAATGAGTGTATGGAATGTAGAAGCTTTTATCTACAAAAATATGTGGATGAAAGATCATGGTATGAAATTAATGAGCGAAAAGAAGTGATTCAATCGAAACATCATTCAAGTATTCGTGTTGTGGATGCATTAAAAGAAAAAGTCAATGCATTAAAGGAAGAAAAATCATGGGTATTATTGCCAAAAAATATTTCAAAAGATGTTTTTGGAGTTTTAGATCTTCCTTTTATACAAAAGCAGTGTCAGCTTGTTTTTGATCGTTTACAGCTTATATATACAAAGCGTCTAGACGTTGTATTTAGTCTCTTACATTATTTTAAAGATGAAACCATTTATGTATATGGATCCAATGTATTAAATGATTATGTAGATTTTAACTTTTATAAGTCTAGGTGTTTTCATCAGATACAAAGTGGAGTTTGTATTATTTTTGAAGATGAAAATCTTGATTTATCTTTATTGAATGAAAATGTGTGTGCGTTTGTCTTTACGGATAATGAAAATTCTCGGTTGAAATGGATTCAAAACAAGTATGTGTTTGATGTGGAGAGTTTAGATGATAAAAGAATATATTTTGACACCTACCAATTGCCTTCTTATCTAAACATGACATGTTATGAAAATGCATATGTGGAATGTATTTATAATCGAGTAGTAGAAGATAAGCTTAAAAGAAAAAAGTGTAGATCATTTTCATATCGAAAAGAACGAAATTGTATTGGTTTTGAAAGTCAAAGTGATCATCCTGTATTTATTGATGAGGAAAGGAAGTTTTATATTTTATATATGCATGAAGAATACAAGGATAGAGTTTATCAGTTATGTGAAAATCTTTCGCATCTTAAGATCAGTTCGAACTTAGATTCTAATAGTGATGTATATATTGTTTGTGTAGATTTTAAATTATTGACAAACGAAGTGTTTCAAAAAGCTTTATATCAGTCACAAGTATTATGGGTTGGCTATGGATTGAAGGAATATGGATATACACTAAGGCGTAAGCTTCCTTATGAAAGCTTTGATTATGTGTTTTTTAAAGATCAAAATGAAGGGATTGGAATTAATGAATGAGATAGGTATATATCTTTCTTTTGATCGAAGAATGATTTTTGTTTCTGAATCGTATCGAGTACAAGATTTTTTTGATGAGTTTTTAGAGTATGAAGTACGATATGTGTTTAATGTTACAGTTATGTGTTTTTTGGATTTGAATAAAACATTTAAAGAAAATCATATTGCACATTGCGATATGTTGATTTATGGGAGGTAAGTAATGAAAATTTCAGTGGATTATTCAGAAGTATATCAAGCAAGTGTATATGTAAAAAACAAAGCGGATAGCTATAATGATCTAATTCAAAATTTATATGAGAAGGTTGAACATATGCAAAGTATCTGGCAAGGTGTGGATCATTTAGCGTTTCAAAATCAGTTAGAAGAATTTAGACCAAGTCTAAATGAAATGTATCAAGTGATTTTAGAATATAGTAATGTTTTAAAACAAACTGCTTCGGTTTATGAAAAACTTCAACAAGATCGTGTTCAACAAGCTAAATTATTATTGTAGGAGGAATGGTTATGGCACAAATTCAAATATCAAGTGAAGATGTAATGGCGTATTCAAAACAAGTAGATGCGTATGCCAATGAGATTCGTACTGTATTTAATGAAATTGAATCTAAGATGTATTATGTGGAATCGATATGGCAGTCTCCTGCATCTAAATATTTTATGGAACAGTTTCAAACATTAAATCCTGCTATGATGTCGTATTTGGAAACATTAACGCGTTTTTCTACATATTTACATCAAACCGCAAATCTATATCAGGAAAACGAACAAAATTTGATGCATCATGGATGAGATACAATTTTATAAAGTATTATCAAGTGATTTAAGCTCTCTTTTGAATCAAACAAAAAATGCAGTATCGAGTGAAGAGTTTGTCTATGTAAATCAAAAAGTATCGCGAATTCAATACTTGATTCAGATACAAATACAGGAAATTTTAAATCATGAAAGCCGATAGTCTTTCTTGTAAAAATTTAAGTGCACAATATAATTTATTGGCATCAAGAAATATCGCGTTAAAGAATCCTGCGTTAAAGGAAAGACAGAATCGTATCGTAAAAGAAATTATGGATATTTCGAATTATTTATCGAAAAGTGCCACTTTAATCGAGAATACAGAAAACAAACAATTGTTGTTTCAGCCTGGTAAACATAATTTCACTAAGTATGTAAACTTGAATTTAGTTTCGCAGCTTACTAAACAAAGTCGATATTCTTATGGCTCAATCGGATATACAGCTTCATTAAAGGAATGGAATAAAAACTATACGAGAGATTATTTTCATGTGGGGGCCAATGCGACGATATTAGATGGAAAAATTAAATCGAGTATAAGTGCTCGGTTATGGAAAAATAAAAAATTTGATCCTCGTGTTGTATTACAAGGTGAGGCTAGCGTTGCCTTATTATCATCAACGGTGAATGCACGTATTGGTAATTCAAAAGTGTATGCGAGTGCTCGTGCAACAGGACAAGTCGGTGTGGCGTATGCGAATTGTAAGGCCGTATTTTCTAAAAAGGTGCAGTCGTTTGAGGCTGGTGTTGGTGTTGCAGCCTTAAGAGGAGAAACGCGTTGTGTTTTAAATATTCTTGGTGCAAAAGTAACTTTAACTGCACAAGGAAGTGTTGGAAGTGCTGAGGCAAACTTTTCATATCATTTTTCAAGTAGAGAGTGGGAAATTGGATCTAAACTTGGCTTTATTGCGGGGCTGGGCTTTAAAATCAATGTGAGCTATTAAAAGGAGGTTAAATGAAAGATTTATTACCAATTGGAAGTGTAGTGACTTTAAAAGAAGGAACTAAAAGATTAATGATTATTGGACGTCTTCAACAAAATGTAAAGACAAAGAAAATGTATGATTATGCAGGATGTTTATGGCCAGAAGGCTATATGGATAAGGATTCTTGTTATGTATTTGATCATGAAGATATTGATTGTCTTTACTATATTGGATTGCAGGATATAGAAGAGTTCAATTTTCGGTTTGAACTCGATGAAATGATAAAAAAAACAAGCCAATAGACATTTGTCTATTGGCATTTTATTAGTCTTTAGATTTCGCAAGATCCGGTCTAGAAACTAGATATTCTGGATTGTTTGCCTTTAAATTGTCGAATACATCTTGATCATGAACTTCAAAATTGTATTTCTTTAAGTAATATACAAGACAAGCTTTTGTGATATCATCATCACTACTTAATGTTGTATAGACTTCATCTTTAATATCTTTGTATGTGTTTGTTACTAATACGGCAACGTAAGCATATGTTGTTCCACTGCTTTCGTTTGTGAAAATTTCATCGATGACTCCGGCTTTTTTTGTCTTATATAACTTATTGATCATTCGAGTGGATATATCTGTTTTCTTTGTTGTAATTAATGTTTCTTTTCCTGAATATGTTGCCGAATCTACCATATATTGTGAAGCTACTTCTTCAGGGTCTGTTCCATCTTTTAAAGCTTTCAATGCTTTTTTAGCCGTCGCCTTATTTTCGCATTGAATGATACGTGCTTTACTAGGTTTGTATGTTTTTTGAATGTCTTTTTTAGCGTCTGTGAAGTATTTTTCAGTTAACTCACTTGCTTGTAAACTTGGAATCAAAACTTTATTCATATATTGTTTTGTGCTTGTATAACCAAGAGATTTAATTTGACTTTCAAAATCGGACATATTTCCTTTATAATTGTCGATTTGTTGTTGTGCTTTTTCTTTCATTTCATCTGTTACTTTAACTTCTTGTTTATAGATAGCTTGTTTAACAAGCTCCATTGTTAAATCGGTTCCAGTTGAAATTTTTAATAAATCATACTCATCACCTTTGGTATATGTTGTATTACCAATTGTCATGATGGCTTCATCTTTATCTGAAATAGATGCGGTTGCACCTGAACATCCAGTCAACATCATAGCTGCACATACGAATAATATAGGTGTCTTTTTCATTATTGATCACCTCCATAAGTTGTTTCTACATAACTGTCAAATTTTTTCTTAGTACTCTTATCATTGAATTTAATATCTAATTTCTTAGCATAAGATTTCAAAATTTTATAAGAAAGAGAAGAGTCACTGTTTAAAACGGCATATAAAGCTTGGTTTGCTACAGCATCATTTTTTGCATTGAAAATTTTGCTTGAGTCTGTTTCTTTTACATAAACCTTATATAAACTTGTTCCACTTGAAGTTGTAACAGTGATCCAATCACTTGTATCACCTTTTTGTAATGAAATAGCTGCTGTTGCAACGGCTGCAGGAACTGTAGAGCTTGAACTTGAACTTGTAGAAGTTGTTGAATCTGTATCAATATATCCTGCAAATCCCTTTTTGTTGGCAGTATTTGAATCTTCAGAGAAGGCTTTAGCGACATCCGCAAAGCTTTCTTTTGTCAAAGCTGTTTCAATATTGCTTTTCTTTTTAGTTTCAGTTTCTGTTAAATTATCGGCATCACTCACATCCATTTTAATAATTGAAACAGTTCTTGGACTTTTTGTTTCCCATGCAGTTTTTAAATCTTTAAAATGTTTAGTGATATAACGCTTATTCATTTCTTTTTCTTTTACACTTGTTAAACAATAGTCATTTAAATCGTCAAAAGAAGAATATCCATATTTTGCTAATTCTGAAGTTAAAGTGGATTCATAGTCATCACTTTGCTTTGATGCATTGGATTTGATGTTTGCTTCCAATGTATTTGCTTGTTTTTTTAAATCTTTAGTTGTTTTAATAGATTGATCCACAACGGCATTTTTATACATATTGTAAATGGTAGAACCATCGTATGGTGCGGATTCATCATATAAGTCTTTTGCGGTAATATCATCCTTGTTGATTGAAGCAACAACTTGCTCATTATTCGATGATTTTGCAGATACATTATCTTTATTGGTGTCATAAATAAAATATCCAATAAAACAGATAATGATTACGGCAATTAGGACGACAAACCAGTTATTTCGTAAAACATCAGTCATAATTAACCTCCTTGAGAATGTCTTTTCAATTATACGATGTATCTTTTTAAATTGCAATGAAGCCACAAGATGTATTAATTGAGATTTTAATAATTATTTGGTATTATATTTCAGTGAAAAGAGGTAGAATGTATGGCAGATTTGGTCATTAAGGATCTTCATGTATCCGTGGAGAATAAAGAAATTTTAAAAGGGTTGAGTTTAACAGTAAAATCAGGTGAACGTCATGCCCTAATGGGACCTAATGGAAATGGTAAATCGACATTGCTTGCAGCCATTATGGGAAACCCAAAATATACAGTTACATCAGGTTCAATTACATTTGATGGAAAAGATGTGCTACAAATGTCAGTCGATGAAAGAAGTAAAGCTGGACTATTCTTGGGAATGCAATACCCAAGTGTGGTTTCAGGTGTAACAAACTCTGACTTTTTAAGAAGTGCAATGAATGCACGTTTAGAAAAACCAATCTCTTTATTTAAGTTTATTAAAGAGATGGATAAAGCCATTGAACAACTAGAAATGAAGCCGGACTTGGCTCATCGTTTCTTAAATGATGGATTTAGCGGTGGTGAAAAGAAGCGTAATGAAATCGTGCAAATGATGATGTTAAAACCATCTATTGCGATGTTAGATGAAATTGATTCAGGATTAGATGTAGATGCATTACGTATTGTTTCAGATGCCATCAACCAATGCCAGCAACAAACAAATCTTGGCTTATTGATTGTATCTCACTATGCTCGTTTCTATGAATATTTACAACCAACTCATGCTCATGTATTAATGGATGGACAAATCGTTGTATCTGGAGATGCAAGCCTTGTTGAAAAAGTTGATCAAGAAGGATATGAATGGATTGAAAAAGAGTACCACGTAACCGCAAATAAAGAAGAAGATAAACAACCTATTTCTTTAGGTTCTTGTGGAGCAAAAAAATATGCTTAATCGCGTAGATGTTCATAATAATGAAACACTAAATGTTCAAGTTCAAAGTAATGATCATAAATCTTATTTAATAGAAATAAGTAAAGATTGTACAAAATTAGATTTGACAGTTGAATGTTTAGAAAATTCTTTTTCAAAATTCTTTATTTTAAACCATGCCCAAAATGCATGTGAATTAAATATTAATATGGTACTTAAACAAGATGCTAATTGCCAAATGGGTGTCTTGGATCTAGAAAAAAGCCCTTTAAAATGGACTCATTATGTAGACCTTCAAGAGCAAGGAGCAGAATATGAGATTTTAAGTGGACAATTATGTCAGGAACATATTGAGAAAGTATGTGATATGGAAGTAAGACATAATGCGCCTCATACAAATGGTCAAATGAAAAACTTTGCCGTATTATTTGATCATGGACAATACCAAATGGTTGCCAATGGAAATATTAAAAAAGGATGTTTTGATGCACAATCCCACCAGGCCACTCGAGTATTAACGTTAGGACAAGGACATAAGACGAAAGTTATTCCTTTATTGTTGATTGATGAAAATGATGTAAAGGCTAGCCATGCACTAACAATTGGTCAGCCAGATGCAGATCAGTTGTATTATTTACAATCGCGTGGTTTAAGCACAAAACAAGCCGTAGGATTATTAAGTGTTGGTTATTTCTTGCCTGTCATTGATTTAGTAGAAGATGAAGAATTGAAAGAAACTCTTCGTCAAGAAATGGAAAGTAAGGTTGGTTTATATGGACATCAGTAAAATTCGTAAAGATTTTCCAATTTTAACACGCAAGATGTCAGACAAACCTTTAGTATATTTAGATAATGGGGCTACAACATTAAAGCCTCAACCTGTGATCGATGCTGTAGTGAACTATTATACATACTTAGGAGCTAATGCACATCGTGGTGATTATGAAATGAGTGCACAAGTTGATGCTGCTTTTGAAGGAGCTCGTGTTCGTACACAAAAATTTTTAAACGCAAAATATAAAGAAGAAATTGTATTTACCTCAGGATCAAGTGAAGGGTTGAATCTTGTTGCGATGATGGTTACAAATCAACTTTTACATGAGGGGGATGTCATTTTAAGTGATGAGAGTGAACATGCTTCTAGTATTTTACCTTGGATGCAAGCTGGTAAGAAAAAAGGCACAAAAATTGATTATATTCCTTTAGATGAAGATGGAAAAATTACAGTTGAAAACTTTAAAAGTGTTTTAACGGATAAAGTAAAAGTTGTAGCGATTGCCATGGTATCAAATGTTTTAGGCTTTGTTGCGCCAGTTAAAGAAATTGCGAAAATTTGTCATGAAAGAGGCATTTTATTAGTGATTGATGGAGCACAAAGCACACCTCATTTAGATATTGATGTACAAGATTTAGATTGTGATTTCTATGCATTTAGTGCACATAAAATGTGTGGGCCAACTGGTGTAGGTGCTTTATATGGTAAGAAAAAATGGTTAGATCAGTTGGAACCGATTTTTTATGGTGGAGAAAGTAATGCTCGATTTGACAAAACTTGTTCATTGACTTTAAAGGAAACTCCATTAAAGTTTGAATCTGGAACTCAGCCTATTGAAGGTGTTATTGGTATGGCTGCAGCTATGGATTATTTGGATGCGATTGGAAAAGAGAATATCCATGCGCATGAAGTCGAATTAAAGGAATATTTCTTAGAAAAAGCTAAGGCTTTAGGGAATATTGTTGTTTATAACGAAAATGCGAAGAGTGGTATTGTGACTTTTAATGTTAAGGACAAAGATCAAATGATTTTTGCGCAAGATGTCGCAAGCTATTTAAATACATTTGGTATTGCTGTTCGCTCAGGACAGCATTGTGCTAAATTACTTCCGGAAGTATTAAAGACACCGGGAACTTGTCGTGCAAGTTTTTATTTGTACAACACAAAAGAAGAAGTCGATCAATTGATTGATGCTTTAAAGAATGCAACAGTTGAAAACTGTGTCAGCATTTTCTTTTAGGAAGGAAGCTTGATTATGTCAAATATTGATCCAATGTTGATGCGCCAGATTATTATGGACCATTATGACTATCCTCGTAATAAAAAGTTGACAGACAAAGATGATTATATGTCACGTCATATGGCGAGCGATTCTTGTATTGATGATATTACGGTGCAGACAAAAATTTCAAATGGAAAAATTGATGATATTCGTTTTGATGGTGTTGCCTGTACGATTTCAACAGCTTCGACTTCAATTATGTCTGAATTATTAAAAGGTAAGACAACTCAAGAAGCGAAAGAAATTATGGACAATTATTTCAAGATGATTGATCAAAAAGAATATGATGAAGACGTTTTAGATGAGGCTATCGCATTTCAAAACGTTGGAAAACAAGCCAATCGTATCAATTGTGCCACAATTGGATGGAAGGCTATGCGTGAAATGATTAAAGAAAGTGAGGATGGAAAAAATGAGTAATGAAAAAGATATCGCACTTTCTAGTGAATATGAATATGGATTTCATGATGAGGATGTAAGTGTATATAAAACACAAAAAGGTTTAAACGAAGAAACGGTGCGTACTATTTCAAAAATTAAAAATGAGCCAGAATGGATGTTACGACTTCGTTTAGATGCATATCATTCTTTTGAAAAACAACAAAATCCTAACTGGGGACCAGATTTAAGCGAAATTGATTTTGATGATTATACTTACTATATTAAACCAAGTGATAAACAAGAAAAATCTTGGGATGAAGTGCCAGATACTATTCGTAATACATTTGACAAACTAGGTATTCCTGAAGCGGAACAAAAGTTTTTAGCAGGAGTTTCTACACAATATGAGAGTGAAGTTGTTTATCACAACATGTTAGAAGAAGTGGAAGAAAAGGGCGTTATCTTCTTAGATACAGATTCTGCTTTAAGAACATGTCCAGATTTATTAAAGGAATACTTTGGTAAATTAGTACCTTATACAGACAATAAATATGCAGCTCTAAATACAGCTGTATGGTCTGGTGGATCTTTCATTTATGTACCAAAGGGTGTAAAGTTGGAAAAACCTCTACAATCTTATTTTCGTATCAACTCAATGTCGATGGGACAATTTGAAAGAACATTGATTATTGTCGATGAAGGGGCGGATGTGCATTATGTAGAAGGATGTACGGCACCAACATATTCAAAAGATTCTTTACATGCGGCAGTTGTAGAAATCTATGTACATAAAAATGCAAAATGTCGTTATTCGACTGTACAAAACTGGTCAAGCAATATTTTAAACTTAGTTACTAAACGTGCTAAAGTATTTGAAAACGGACATATGGAATGGATTGATGGAAATGTTGGATCTCATGTCAATATGAAATATCCAGCTTGTATTTTAGCTGAGCCTTACGCAAAAGGAACAACCATTTCAATTGCGGTTGCCGGTGAAAATCAAATTCAGGATGCTGGTAGCAAGATGATTCATTTGGCCCCACACACTTCAAGTACAATCATTTCAAAATCGATTGCACGAAATGGTGGGGAAGTCAATTATCGTGGTTGGGTAACACATTCAAAAAATGCAGCCTATGCCAAGAGTAAAGTAGAATGTGATACGTTGATCTTAGATAAGAAATCTCGTAGTGACACAGTTCCAATGAATGTATCTTATAATGACACGTCTCAAATTGAGCATGAGGCTACCGTTTCAAATATTAGTGAAGAACAATTGTTCTATTTAATGTCGCGTGGGTTGACACGCTCTCAGGCAACAGAAATGATTGTTATGGGATTCTTAGAACCATTTACTCGTGAACTTCCAATGGAATATGCGGTTGAATTAAATCAAATGTTGAAATTAGATATGAGTGAGAGCATTGGATAAGCGTAAAGTGTGTATTCAAAGGCGTAGTTTATTATCAAATTCCAAAAGGCTTGAAAAGGAAAAGGCAATCACAAATTGTGTTTTGCCTTTTTTAAAAGGAAAAATAGGTATATATATTCCTATTCGTAATGAAGTAGATGTATATTCACATATTCACAATAATTTTGATTTATATATACCTAAAATGTTAGATGATAAAACTATTGCCTTTTATTCGGATCAAGAAGAAAAAATTAAAGGAAAGTTTTCAACTATTGAACCTATCGGAATTTGTGAAGAAAAAAAATTAGATGTGATTTTAGTGCCTGTTGTAGGCTTTTTTGAAACATATCGCATGGGATATGGAAAAGGCTATTATGATCGATATTTGAAAGATAGTTCAGCATTAAAGATTGGATTAGCTTTTGATGTACAGGAAATGGTTTTTGATGTAAAACCAACAGATATTGAATTGGATATGATAATTACAGAAAGCAGGATTTTACGATGAAAATATTATTTTATGGGGATAGTAACACTTGGGGATATGATGCCAAGGATGCTTCAAGACAAAAGAATCGTTTCACACAGCTCATTAAACAAGAGTTAAGTCAACATGAAATCATTGAGGAAGGTTTATGTGGAAGAACATTATGTTTAGATGATCCTTATGATGAAGATCGTAATGGTGCAAAAACGATTTCGATGGTATTAAAAACGCATGCACCTATTGATGTTGTATTCATTATGTTGGGTACAAATGATGCGAAGCGTCAATTTTCAACAAATTCCATATCTTTAGAAAAAGGAATTCGTACCTTATTATATAGGGCTTTGAATCCGGAAATTTATCGGGATGGATCAAAAGTGCCTCAATTTTTTGTGGTTTGTCCACCAAAAATGAATAGAGATGGGTTGAATAACGAAAGAACGAAAGAAAATTTTGGGGATGCTGGTTTTGAAATATTAAATAACACAAAGCCTTATTTAGAAAAAGGATGTCGTGACTTTGATGTAGAAGTGATTGACACGCATGCGATTGCTGGAAGTATAGATGGTATCCACATGGATGAAAGTGGTCATAAACAAGTTGCAGATGTGTTAATATCTGTGATTCAAGAATTATAGGAAAGGAAGATACTTAATGAGTGCTTATACAAATGGTTTAGCGTTCTGGAAGCATTTTGAAAAGAAGCAAGATGCGATCATTAATTATTTAAAATCAGAACAATATGAAGAATTAAACGAAATTATCCAAGAATTGGATGAAGAAGTGATGGAAATGAGTGGTGCCCATTTCTTTGTCGAAAATTTTTATGATTCTTTTGAGATGACCTTTGATACAGGTCCAAATAAGACGACACAATATCTATGTCAGATGCTTTGTGATATTGCACCAAAATCTGTAAAACAAAATTGGATCATGAATGCTTGTTTACCAGCAATGTCGCAAAAGGCGATTCAGGCTATGGTTCAAATCAAGAACGAAGAATATACTTTGGCAGATTTTCATGTCTTTTATCAAATTGAAAATGATATGTTAGATTGTAAAGTATATTGTCCTGGATTTAACTTAATTGGAAACCCTGAAAATAAAAAAGAAATGAGTATGTATCTATTAGAACTTGCGATTGGTGAACTTGCATATGAGGCATATATTTGCCGCGTTGACTTTATAGATACGCCAGATTCAAATATGAAATTCTGTCAAATGATGGATTTTTATGAAGTAATCATGGCACTTGTTGAAAAAAATCATTGGAAAGTATATGATAAGCCAATCGATATTTATTCGGTTTATCAGCCAATTCAAGATTTTGCGCATGACGCTCTAAGAAAAGACATGAAATTGATTTTTACAACACATCCTTTATTGGTTGAACAAACAATTGAGAATAAGGAAGAGGTTTTGGCAGATCTTAGTAGTAAAGATGGTGAATTTGGATATGTTTATTATTCAAATCCTTTCCATAATAAAGAGGATGCTTTATATCGTCAAAAGTTATCAAAACAACTGGATGAAGCTATCTCTAAAGTACATGCTGGAAAAGTAGTTGGTGGAGCCATTGGTAAAAGTTTTTCGTATATTGATTGGATCGTTTACGATAAAGACTTGTTTATGAAAGTTTTTAATCAATTAAAAAAACAACTCGATGCAAGTGTCGAATTGTTTTATCAAAAGTTTTAATGACTTTGAATGTCAGCGCAGGCATTGAGCAGGCGCTGTCTTTTTATTCCTACAAGAGGTTTTTCTGGATTTTCTAAAAATCGAGCTAATACGTCTGCATCTTTTAATGCTTCACATAATGGTGAGTCAAAAGATTCTTTTTTTGAATGTTGTCGAATCGCATATGTGATATCATCGATTTCAGTTGTTTTAAATAAACCACATTCTTTTAAATATTTATAAGCATGAAGGCTTGATAATTTAGCGTGTTGAGCATGAGGACAATTATCGATAAATTGAGCATAATCATGAAAAAGGGCAGCCACTTTAGCACGTTCTAAATTTGTGCCTCTTGCCATCGCAATAAAAGTGATGGATAAATCCACACTTGCGGTATGTGTAAGGGCTGCAATCTTAAGATCTTCATTATAAATTTTGGCATATTGCCCATATACATATTCTTTAACTTTTTCGTATCGCTCTAACATAATAATCCCTCCCTTTCATGAAAAAAGCGCACAATGTGCGCTTGATTCGAACAAATTTCTACGCAGCTGTATCTACAACTGTGACATTGTTAGCTTGTTGACCACGATCACTTTCAACAACATCATAAGTAACAGTTTGTCCTTCTTCTAAAGTTTTAAATCCTTCAGAATTGATTGATGAATAGTGTACGAATACATCTTTTCCATCTTCACTGGTAATGAATCCATAACCCTTTTCAGCGTTAAACCATTTTACTTTACCTGTGCTCATGCCTATACCTCCTGGACTAAGCCAATATCCTTCGACCGTTAAAATAGAAAGTATTTGCATACAATAGCATTTATCACAATCAGAATATGAGTCTAATCCTTAACTGCTTTCATTTTATCATTTTCTAACAATAATGTCATTCAAAAATAACATTTTTGTATAGTTATTGTGTCATATTTTGTTTATAATGATTATATAAAAAGGAGGGCATGTGTTTTATGCTTATTCAAGATGATGCTTTGCGTAGTGTTATTGCGCGTACATTACGTGTTAAAGAAGAAGAACTAACCGAAGATTTGATGAAAGAATTGATTCACTTAGAAGTACAGGATCATGAAATAGCAACTCTAGAAGGTTTGCAGTATGCAGAGAATTTAGAGACTTTAAATGCAAGTAACAACAAGTTACAGACATTGGATCCCATTCGTGATTTACATAATTTAGTTTGTCTAGATGTTTCACGAAATCAATTAAGAGATTTGCAGGCTTTACATGGCTTTCGACAACTTAAAAAATTAAATGTATCAAGAAATAACTTATATACAATGGATATTTCAAGTGTTGCAGCCATGATTGATTTGGAAGTATTGAATCTTTCAAAGGCTAAAGTGGATAGCTTGATTTATTTGGAACATTGTAAAAAACTAGAAGAAGTTCATATCAACACAGAAAATGGTCCATTTAGCTATGCGATCTTAGGTGTACTTAAAAAATTAAAAAAATTAGATATGGGTGGTATGCGATTATTCAATATTGAAGATTTAACATATCTTTCGAATGTTGAAGAATTGGATTTAAATACAAACTTAATGTCTGATTTAAGTCCATTATTATCGATGAAAAACTTAAAGAAATTAAATGTTTCAAACTGTCCATATTTAAAGGATTATTCTTTATTAAAGGAATTTTCTAACCTAAAATCGCTGAACATTTCTTATAATGAACCTGATCACTTTATGTTTTTAAAGGAATTAAATCATTTAGAATCGTTATCTATGGAACAAACTGGATTCAAAGATATGTCATTATTAAATAGTTTAGGTGACTTAAAAGAGTTAAATGTGTCTAAGAATCGTTTAAAGAATTTAGAAAAATTCACAAATGTAGAACACTTAGAAACTTTAGATGCGAAGTTTTGTCAATTAACGGAAATTAATTTCTTAAAGAATGCACATCAATTGAAACATTTAAATTTATTCACAAACCGTATCAAGGATATTCGTATTTTAAAGGATGCCAAAGAAATGGTATATTTAAATGTGGGCCGCAATGATATTAAGGATATTACTTGTTTAAAAGATATGAAACAATTGGAAATCATTTCTTTAGAAAATAATAATGTTAAAGATTTAAAACCATTATCTGAACTTACAAATCTATGTGATGTAGATTTATATAATAATGTCATTGAGGATTTAACGCCGTTAGAAAATCTAGAGTTTATTTCTTATTTACGATTGGATCACAATGCCATTACGGATTTAACTCCATTATCAAAACTTAAATATTTACGTTCTCTAACATTAAAGGCAAATTACGTTACTGATGTGACTCCATTAAAAAATCTAGAGTTATTAGAAGCTCTAAGATTAGATGATAATCCAATTCAGGATACAAGTGTATTAGAGAGTATGGAATTCTACGAAAAATTTACGAACTAAGAAAAATGTGTTTTATATAAAGTATAAATAACGTATTAAAACATATTTATATCTTATTTATATCTCAAAAAAAATGGTAATCCGCAATTAGATAGGGTCGACTAAAAGTTGGCTTCAAAAATTGTAGGGT
>URHY01000010.1 GCA_900547815.1 uncultured Solobacterium sp. | reverse complement strand
GTGAAAAGGGTGATGTAAAAGTGTGTAGAGCATTAGATGAAATGTTTGAAGAATCGACAAACAAAGGAATCCAGATGGGTATCAAGCAAGGCATTGAACGTGGTGTAAAAAATACACAAATCAAAATAGCGATTAAAATGCTTGTAAGAAATAATCAAACGCTTGAAGAAATATCTGAGATTGTTGGATTAGATTTAGATGCATTAAGAGAACTAAAAAAGAATATTTGATTGAATGGATGTGCAATCACATCCATTCTTTACAAGAAAAATGAAAAGTGTGTAGAGCATTAGATGAAATGCTTGAAGAATCCAAGCTATGCTAGACAAAGATTTCAGTGTTAAAGCAATCGCATCCATCTTCTCAGTAAGTGAAGAATCGATTAAAAAGTTATTGATGAAAGCTTAGATGATAAGGTACGCATATCGTAACCTTATTTTTTATTTTATTTTTAGCACTCAATTGTTGACGGTGCTAAAAATTGTGATATACTAATAGCAGACAAGGAAAATGAGTGCTAGAAGGAGGTCTTCACAATGGAAATCACACAACGTCAGAAGATAATCTTTAAAACGATAGTTGAGGAGTTTACTCGTTGTGCAGAACCTGTTGGTTCAAAGACATTGATGGAACTTCTAGATTTCCCAGTTTCATCTGCAACCATTCGTAATGAGATGGCAACACTTGAAAAGTTGGGATTGTTAGAGAAGACACATACTTCGAGTGGTCGTATTCCAAGTCAAAAAGGCTATAGGTACTATGTTGAACATCTTATGGAAGCGGATTTAGATGCTTCTACAAAGAATGCTTTACAAGAAGTTTTTAGTGAAAGACATTATTCGTTAGAAGAAGTTGTTCAAAAGAGCTGTGATATTTTGTCACATATGACAAATTTAACCAGTGTTGTTCTAGGACCTGATAGCAGGCATCAGACTTTACAACATGTACAGTTGATTCCAATCAACAATCAAAGTGCTGTTGCGATCATTGTTACAGATCAAGGGCATACAGAAAATAAGGTATTTCAGTTTGGTACGGATGTTTCTATGCAGGATATTCAAAATTGTACAGATTTATTAAACGACCAATTAGTGGGAACGCCAATTGAAGATGTTGTTGATAAGATGAAAGAAATTGAACCAATGATGGCAGCAAAGCTTGTGCGACATGAGGTTTTGTTTGAAGCGTTCGTTTCAGCCTTTATGCGATTTGCGACAGAAAAAGTTGCGGTTTCTGGACGAAGCAATATGTTGTATCAACCAGAATTTAGCGATATCAACAAGTTGAAACAAATGATGCGTATATTAGAAAATGGAAACTTATTCCACCAATGGACGGATCAAGAAGGAAATGTGGCAATTCAGATTGGTGAAAGAAACGAGTTGTTACAGATTGGAGATTGTTCGGTATTAACGACAAAATTCCATTATAACAGCGATGAGGAAGGACAATTAATGGTTGTTGGTCCAAATCGAATGCAATATTCCAAGGTCGTAGCCTTGATGGATTATATGTCAAATGTCATTGAAGACGTCTTTGGGACAGACAAAAATGAAGGAGGTGCCAACGATGAGCAAAGAAGAAAATAAAGAAGTAAAAGAGGAAGTAAAAGAAGAAGTGAAAGAGGAAGTTGTTGAAGAAGCAACTGAAGAAAAAAAAGAACCAAGTTCAGATGAAATCATTGAAGGTTTGAAGGCGGAACTAGACAAGGCAAAAAATGATGTAGCACGTGCTTATGCAGATACAGAAAACATGAAGAAACGTCTACAGAAAGATGCAGATGCAACTCGAAAATATCGCTTCCAACAGCCAGCAACGGAAATCTTGCCAATTCTTGATTCAATGGAAATGGCTTTGAAAGTACAAACCGAGGATGAAACAATTAAGAATTATGTCAAAGGTTTTGAGATGATTCATAAGCAATTGAAAGGTGTGCTGGAAAAAGAAGGCGTACAGGAAATAGATGTAGCTGATAAACCATTTGACCACAATACAATGCAGGCTTTAATGCAAGAGAAAAAAGAAGGCGTTGAAAGTGGAATGGTTATTGAAGTATTACAAAAAGGATATATGTTGAAGGATCGTATTTTACGACCAGCGTTAGTAAAAGTAAGCGAATAGGGAGGTAATTATCATGAGTAAAATTATTGGTATTGACTTAGGTACAACAAATAGCTGTGTTGCGGTTATGGAAGGTAAAGATTGTAAAGTAATTCCTAACCCAGAAGGAAATCGTACAACACCAAGTGTTGTTGCGTTCAAAGATGGAGAACGTATTATTGGTGATGCGGCAAAACGTCAGGCAGTCACAAACAAAAATACAATTAGTTCAATTAAACGTTTAATGGGAACTAATGAAAAAGTAGAAGCTGAAGGAAAATCATATACACCACAAGAAATTAGTGCAATGATTCTTCAATACTTGAAATCATATGCAGAAGATTACTTAGGAGAAAAAGTAACAAAGGCTGTTATCACAGTTCCTGCATACTTCAACGATGCACAACGTCAAGCAACTAAAGATGCAGGTAAAATTGCTGGATTAGAAGTAGAACGTATTATCAACGAACCAACAGCTGCAGCATTGGCTTATGGTATTGATAAAACAGATAAAGAAGAAAAAGTATTGATCTATGACTTAGGTGGAGGTACTTTCGATGTTAGTATCCTTGATCTAGCTGATGGAACATTTGAAGTATTATCAACAAACGGAGACACTCACTTAGGTGGTGATGACTTCGATAACGTATTAGTAAACTGGATGGTTGATACATTCAAGAAAGATAACGCAATTGACTTGTCACAAGATCCAATGGCAATGCAACGTCTAAAAGAAGCTGCTGAAAAAGCTAAAAAAGATTTAAGTGGTGTAATGCAGACACAAATCAGTTTGCCATTTATTTCAGCAGGTCCAGCAGGTCCATTGCACTTTGATGCAACATTAACACGTGCAAAATTTGATGATATGACTAAACATTTAGTAGAACGTACATTAATTCCAATTGAAAATGCATTAAGAGATGCTAAATTGTCTAAATCAGATATCGATGAAGTATTATTAGTTGGTGGATCTACTCGTATTCCAGCTGTTCAAGAAGCAGTACGTAAAGCATTAGGAAAAGATCCTAACCACTCTGTTAACCCAGATGAAGCTGTAGCTATGGGTGCTGCAATCCAAGGTGGAGTTATTTCTGGTGATGTTAACGACGTATTATTGCTAGATGTTACACCATTATCATTAGGTATTGAAACTATGGGTGGAGTTATGACAGTATTGATTCCTCGTAACACTACAATTCCAACAAGTAAATCACAAATCTTCTCAACAGCTGCTGATAACCAACCAGCTGTAGATATCCGTGTATTACAAGGTGAACGTCCAATGGCTAACGACAACAAAGAATTAGGTAACTTCCAATTAAACGGAATTGCACCAGCTCGTCGTGGAGTTCCTCAAATCGAAGTTAAGTTTGATATTGATGCCAACGGTATCGTACACGTAAGTGCTACAGATAAGGGTACTGGTAAAGAACAACACATCACAATTCAAAACTCTAGTGGATTGAGTGATGAAGAAATCGATCGTATGGTTCGTGAAGCTGAAGATAACAAGGCTGAAGATGAAAAACGTAAAGAAGAAATTGATTTACGTAACAAAGCTGAAGGCTTCATTGCACAAATCGATGGAATGTTAGAAGACAATAAAGATAAGATTGATCCAAAACAAGCTGAAGAAACTAAGAAATTGCGTGATGATCTACAAAAATCTTTAGATGAAAATAACATGGAAGAAGTTAAAACAAAATTAGACATGCTTGAAAAAGCTGCAATGCAAGCAGGACAAGCAATGTACAACCAACCAAATGGTGATGCAGCTTCACAATCAACACAAACTCATTCAGGTGATGATGTAGTTGACGGTGAATTCACCGAGAAGTAAAATAAATAAGCAACATTTGAAGTTCTAGCCACGCTAGAACTTCTTCGTATCGTATGGAGGGATTCACATGGCAGAAAAACGTGACTATTATGAAGTGCTTGGCGTCAGCAAAAGTGCTACACCAGATGAAATTAAAAAGGCCTATCGAAAATTGGCCATGAAATATCACCCCGATCGAAATCATGAACCTGGAGCTGAAGATAAGTTCAAGGAAATCAATGAAGCTTACGAAGTATTAAGCGATGAGAAAAAGCGTGCTACCTATGATCAATTTGGTCATGCAGGTATGGATGGAGCCTTTGGACAAGGTGGTGGATTCTCTGGTGGATTCACAGACTTTGGCGATTTAGGAGACATCTTCGGTTCGTTCTTTGGTGGAGGATTTGGCGGTGGAGGATCCCGTCGTTCAAGCAACCAACCTCGACAAGGACAAGACCGTTACATGCAGATGCGCATTGATTTCATGGATTCCATTTTTGGTAAAACAGAAACGATTTCATTGGATGTGGATGAAACATGTAAACACTGTAATGGATCTGGAGCAGAAAGCCCTAGTGATGTACAGACATGTCCTACATGCCATGGTTCTGGATATGTTATGTCTCAACAAAGAACACCATTTGGTGTGATTCAACAACAAAGCGTATGTCCAGATTGTCATGGTACAGGTAAAAAAGTTACACGTGCCTGCTCACATTGTCATGGAAAAGGATATGAGCATCGTCGTGTAAAATTGGATATTAAAATTCCGGCAGGAATTCAATCTGGTCAGCAGATTCGTATTCCTGGAAAAGGAGAAAGAGGAACAAATGGAGGACCTAATGGAGATTTATATATTGAAATTATGGTTACACCACATCCTACTTTCAAACGTGAAGACAACAATATCTTTATTAAAGTTCCAATCAGTTCAATTGATGCAACGATTGGTTGTACAATTCAAGTGCCAACTGTATATGGAGATGTAGAATTAAAGATTCCTGAAGGAACACAGCCAAACACTAAATTCCGTTTAAAAGGAAAAGGTGTAAAAGCACGTTCAGGACAAGGGGACGAATTTGTAGAAGTTCAAGTTGAAATTCCACGTAAAGTATCTCGAAGAGAAAGAGAGTTATACGAAGAATTAAAATCTGGGCAAGCTGAATCTCCTTTTGAAAGATTCAAAAGAGCGTTTAAGTAAATGAAAAGAGCAGTTTATTGCTCTTTCTTTTTTTTCATCTTGTCTGAATCTAAGAAAAACATTGTGAATGTAGCTCTTGAAAGAAGTACATTTTCATCATTAAAGATAAACACTTCATAAACACCTGTTGTTCTTCCGCTTGAAATTTCTTGGGCAATCCCAATCAATTTACCACCACGACCAGGCTTAATATAATTGATTGTACCTGTAAGTGTAACACTATCTCTTCCTGTCGCAAAACTTGCAGCACCTGCCACTGTATCGGCTAAAGAAAATAGGGCTCCACCATGGACAAAACCGTGTATATTTAAAATTTGTTCATCAATAATCATTTCTACTTTCGCAAAACCATGTCGTACTTCAGTCACACGCATATCATTACTTTGTAGAAATTGGCTCGAACTATTTAAACGTTCCATTAACGCCTGCATATTTTCTTCCATAAACTACCTCCAACAATGCTTTTATTATAGCATGAAATGATGATATAATGCTTATTGTGGTTAAGAAGGAGAATGATTTATGGATTCAAATAATATATTTTTTAAAGTTATTGTGGGAGTCGTTTTAGTTGGATATATGGCATTCATTTTCTATCAAAGCTTAAAGGGTGGAATTGCCTATAAAAAAGAATTTGAAAACTTTAAAAATTCACATAAACACTATGAGACAGTTGTTGATGGAGGATATTGGGTTTGGATTATTGTAGCGATGGCAGTTGTGGCATTTGTTTTAATGTTTATGGCACCAACATTAGCTAAAAATGGACAAACATACTATTATTATTTAGCCTATGGATGTATTGGATTGATTTTTTTAGGCTTGGCAATCGATTCTTATGTTCGTCGTCGTATTTATTTTACAGAAGACGGATTCTTCTTTGATGATACATACTATCGTTATCGCATGTTAGCCAATTTTGAATTTAAAAATGGTGTCATTACACACAATTGTACAGTATTGATGAGCAATCGCGATAAGATCGTTGTGACAAAAAAGATGGGTGAATTGTTACAGGAAAAACAAAAAGCATTTAAAAAAGCAAAGAAAGAGCGTCATAAATAGTGTTGTTTTTATCCGATTTAGATGGAACTTTAATGAATTCAAATGGAACTATTACAGAAGAAGATGTGAATTCAATTCATCAATGGACACAAAAACATTCATTTGGATTTGTGACAGGAAGAGATCATGCCTTTTGTATGGAACTTGCTTCTAAATATCAATTGTCATGTGAATATATGATTACAGATAATGGGGCAAATGCCTATTATAAAGATCAGAATGTGTATTCTTCTTTAATTGATTTAGATGATGGAATACAAATGTGTAAAGCAATTCTAGAATATAATTTGGATTTATTTTATACAGACGAAGTAGGAAATCGATATTATCCTGTTTCATCTTATGGAAAAGAAAGACTTCACAGTTTTGAAAAAAAACAACCGAGTTTAGGACGATTTTCAAATATAGATATATTGGAATATTTAAATTCACGAGATTCAGGGTTAGCTAAGTTAAGTATGTATGTTGAAAATGATTTAGATTTGTTATTGAATCAATTTAGAGACTTGTTTAAAAATTATGAAGTAATGGCTACTTCAAAAGATTATATTGAGATTACAAAAAAAGGTACAAACAAATGGGAAGCTTTTTGTCATTTACCTGTCGAAAATGCGATTTTTATTGGAGATGGAGAAAATGACTTATGCATATTAAAAAAATTAAAGAATACATATGTCATGGATCATGCATCTGAGAGTTTGAAGGTATATGGCGTGTGTGTAAAGAGTGTAGCTCAAGCCATAGATATAGAAAGTAGGAAAGAAAATGTCTAGAAAAAGAAAAAAAGGAGCAAAGGCAACAGCTGCTTCAATGGTCATGGATACTTTGAAAAAAAGAGGTGCTATTGATGAAAAGAGTGCAGTAGATGTAAGTGTGTTTAAAAACTTGCCTTATGCTACTTCAACAATTAGTTATACAATTTCGAATCTAATAGAAGAAGGTGTTGTTGGTAAAACAAATGATGAAAGATTCTATTATGATGATTTAGGATTTAAAGCTTTAGAAACAAAATTTGTACGTGGATATTCAATGATTTTTATTGTGCCTATTGTGATCGCAATCCTTGTATATGTTCTACAAAAAGTATTATAAAAAAGTGTCGCAGTAATGCGACATTTTCTGTAAGGAAGGAGATTTGAATGGAGAAGCCAAAATCATTTGCGTATATTATCTTCTGTTTAACGATTTGTCTAGCCTTTGCGGTTGGAAGTAACTATTTTATCAATACGATAACACAAGCGAATATGATTTATAATTCTCGAGAACCGCGTAAGATCGGTGCAACATATATGACCTACAATAACACATTCTATTCGGTGGTCAATGATGAAATATCTAAAGTTGTAAAGGAACATGGTGATCAATTGATTACTTTAGATTCAGCTATGAGTTTAAAGAAACAGAAGGAACAAATTCAATATTTAATGGATCAACAAGTGGAGGCCTTAGTGATTACGCCAGTAGATTATGAGGGTTTAAAAGAGGATTTAAAACTTGTGTATAAAAAACATATTCCTGTGATTATTGTGGATACGGAAGTAAAACATAATAAGAACGTTACTTATAGTATTGTGAGTGATAACTATGATGCGGGTGTTCAATGTGCAAAGGATATGATGACTAAATTGAATCATGCCAATATTGTTCTTTTACAACATTCCACGACTCGCTCGGGCTACTTACGTATTAAAGGATTTGAGGATACCATTCAATCCAATCCAAATTATAAAGTAATCAAACGAATGGAATGTGAAGGACAATTAGAGGTTGCCATGCCTAAAATGGAATCTTTTATCCAGGAAGGAAAAGATTTTGATGTTGTGATGTGTTTAAATGATCCAAGCGCAATGGGTGCTATGGCAGCACTTTCGGCAAATAATATGCTGGACGGAAAATTTGTGTATGGCATTGATGGGACGCCTGAGGCAAAAGAAATGGTTGCAGAAGGTAAAATGGCTGCAACTGTGGCACAATCGCCAAAGACGTTTGGAAAAAAGGCTGGGGAGGCAATTTATAAGTTGTTTTCGCAAGAAACAATTAAGAATAAAAATGAAATGAGTCCTGTGCAAATCATCACAAAAGAGAATGTTCAAGATTATTCTACGGAGGGCTGGCAATGATACAAAATATTAAAAAATATAATGTATGGCTTGTCTATGTCTGTATGTGGGTTTTTAGTTTTTTTACTGTGTGGTACACCGCAATTGTGATGTATTATACGTTGGTACATGTGACAAAAAGTGGCTATGCATCCGATTTTATAAAAAATATATCTATGCTTTCCAATGTTCCAATGCGTTCTTTTTATATCTCTATATTTATGTTTATTGCGCTATTTTGTTTTGTGTCCATTCGTCCAAAACTCAAATTTTTTAATCATCACCAAATGATTCCTATCTTTATTGAGTTAGGATTCAGTTTGATTTTGATGAAGAATATCTCCTTTAGTGCAACATGTATCTTATTTATCGTCATTGCCGATTGTTTGATGTATGTAGATAAATCTTTTGATCGTTCAATTTGCATCATACTTGTCTTTTTGGCATATATGTTTTCAAATTATGGATATTTATCCAATTATATTCCTATGATTTCATTCCAGGAATATTTGTCTGTATATAATTCAAGAACACAAGGATTGTTGATGGGTATTGAGGTTACTTTAACCAATTTAAATATTGTATTATTTATTGCCTATATATTCTTGTATCTACAAAAGCAGATGAATGAAACACAAAAGTTCGCTTCATTAAATGCTGAATTGAAACGCTTGAATATTCAACTAAAGGGTTATGCGAATTTGCGTGAAAAAATGGGTGAAACCAAAGAAAGAAACCGTCTTGCCCGTGAAATTCATGATACATTAGGACATACTTTAACGGGATTAAGTGTTGGTCTTGAGGCTTGTCAAGTGATGATTGATAGGGATGTCAATGTCACAAAAGCACAATTGGGGATTTTGCAAGAGAGTGCAAAACGAGGATTAACGGATGTCAGGCGTTCAGTGGATAAGTTGAAGCCAGATGCGCTAGAACGCTATTCTTTAAAAGAAGCTTTAGATATGATGATCATGGACTTTCAAAAATTGACGGATGTAACGATTCTTTATTTGTGTCATTTGCCTTTGGTGAATTTAAATGCAGATGAAGAAGAAATTGTGTATCGTGTAGTGCAAGAAGGGATGACCAATTCTGTAAGGCATGGTCATGCGACAAAAATTTATGTTTCGATTGCGCAAGCCGATAATAATTTGATTATAATTATTGAAGATAATGGTCAAGGATGTAAGGATGTAAATCCGGGCTTTGGTATTCATCATTTGACGGAACGTATTAATTTATTACAGGGACGAATTCGTTATTATGGCGATAATGGATTTGAGTTAATTGTAGAAATACCAATGAGAAGAGGAGAGAATAATGGTTAAAATTATGATTGCGGATGATCAGCAGCTCATTCGAGAAAGCTTAAAGATTATTTTAGATTCAGATCCAAGTTTTGAAGTTGTAAAAGTGGTTGGTAGTGGGCAAGAAGTATTAGATTCATTAAAAACAGAAAGTGTAGATATTATTTTGATGGATGTGCGTATGCCAAATATGAGTGGTGTGGATTGTACGCGAATTGTGAAGAAAGAATATCCAAATATAAAAGTTATAATATTAACAACATTTGATGATGATGAATATATTTATGATGCTTTAAAATATGGTGCAAGCGGATATCTTTTAAAGGGTTGTTCTTTAGAAGAGTTGAGTTCAGCTATTCATAGTGTGTTATCTGGGGGAGCATGTTTTAATCCGAATGTGGCAGGAAAAGTTGCACAGTTCTTTTCGCAAATGGCAAACTCGAATTCGGAATTTAGTTTTGAACATAAGGAAGATTTTGATTTAAGTGATACAGAACGAAAAATCATTGCACAAATTGGGCATGGTTACTCGAATAAAGAAATTGCCCAAAAACTTGGATTTAGTGAGGGTACGATTCGCAACTATTTAAGTGTGATTTTGGATAAATTGGATTTAAGAGATCGTACACAATTGGCTATTTGGTATTTGTCTAGGGGAAATAAATAATGGTGAAAAAAAGATTAAGAACTTTTTTGATAGCCATATTGGTGTGTTGTTTGACAGCTACATTTTATTATACACAAAAACCCATTGTTTTAACGATAGGTGTATTTGCGGGTAGTAACTGGAATGTGCCAAGTCCATACAGTGGCAAAATTATTGATGATGTGATTGAACGATTTGAGAAAACACATCCCAATGTGCAAGTGGAATATGTGAGTGGAATCTTAAAAGAGGATTATTCAGATTGGATTTCAAAGGAAGCTTTAGATGGTAAATTGCCCGATGTATTCATGGTTTTGAGTGATGATCTTTCTACATATGCCAAAGTAGGTATGTTAGAACCGCTAGATACATATATGCAGACGGATGCTGACTTTGATCAAAGTCGCTACTTTTCAACAACATTAAATGCAGGTAGTATTTATAATCATCAGTATGCACTTCCATATGAAAGTTCACCGACTTTGATGTTTGTGAATAAAACGTTATTAGAAGAAAATGACATTGAAATTCCGAATATCAATTGGACATGGGATGATTTTTATTCAATATGTGAAAAGTTGACTGTGGATACAGATGGCGATGGAGAAATCGACCAGTTTGGTGAATATGGATATACTTGGCAAAATGCACTAAGCTCAAATGGACAGGCTTTGTATGATGAAAAAACGATGAAGAGTACATTGTCCAATAATGATGTCTATTCAGCTATTGAATTTGTGCGTAAGTTAAACCGATTAAATCGAAATCAAAATGTAACAAGTGAAATGTTTGATAAGGGTAAGGTTGCCTTTTGTCCAATGATGTTTAGTGAATATAGAACGTATAAGCCATATCCTTGGAGTGTAAAAAAGTATTCTAATTTTGAGTGGGATTGTTTGCCGATGCCAGCAGGTCCGGATGGTTATAATGTATCGCAAATGGATAGCCTTTTATGTGGAATTAGTAAGATGTCATCAAAGAAAAAAATGGCTTGGGAATTTTTAAAATTACTTTGTTATGACGAGACAACACAAGAGAGTTTATTTAAGTATTCACAGGGAGTATCGGTTTTAAAGAATGTGTCAACATCAAAAAATGTGACTAAATACATTCAAGAGGATACGCCAATGGATTCAAATTATAACTTAGACTTTTTTGATGATATGATGGAGCGTGCAATCACAGTAAAGAAAATAGATGGATATGATCAATTGTATTCGATGGCAGATAGCGAAATACGAAGGATTATTGATACAAATGAAGATATTGAATCTTCTATACAAAAATTGAATGATGAATTGAATATTTTATTAGAAAAGAGCTAATCCATATTAAATAGATATCTATCATTCGTAAAAGTGGTTCAAGGCCTCAGGACTTTGAATCCTTTTTTCTTTTAAATAGTCAAAGTCGGATGATTATAGAATTGAATGGATATTTAGGGGACTAGGCTACTGGTCATTTATTTAACAAAATTGAGAAAAAATAAAAAAGTATTGTTAAAAAAGACAAACAGATAATGAAATTTAACTAAAAAATACAAATACAGAATGAATTTATTGCTTTATACTTTATGGGTAAGCGTTTACAATGTTTAGAAGCACCAGTTGAAGAATCCGATGCTTTTTAATTTGAAAACGTAAATAAGGAATTGGGACGAGCATATAATAGAAAGGACAGAAAACAATTCCTTTCCTAATTATCAATTAGGTTTCCTCGTCATGTGACAATGAAAAAAAACACTTTATGTAAAAGCGCTTTAGCGATTGCCTCTCTTTGTACAGCTTTTGGTTCAATTGTTCCATTCAGTAACACTTATATCAAAGCTCAAGAAGTAGACGAAAGCACAGAAGCCAAAAATGGTGCAGTTGCATTAACAAAAGACAGTGATACACAATATTCATTTGGAAACGGACAATTAAAACGTACATTCTCTATCACAGATGGTAAGTTGAAAACAGAATCTTTAACTAACTATCGTGCAGGAGGAGGAAAAGTTTTAACTCCAGCATCTAGTGAAGAATTTGTGGTTGAAACAATGGAAAACACTCAAGAAGCAGAGTCTGGAATCATAGCTCCTAAAGAAAAAATCAAAAATAATGGTTGGACTGTTTCTTCAGATAGTGAACAAATTGAAGATGAACATGGTAGTGCAAGCAACATGTTCGATGAAAATGTAGACACTTATTATCATTCTAAATATAAAGGTGCAACTCCAGAAGAAAAGAAGTATCCGCACAATATTTATGTAAGTTTCGAAAAAGAAAATACATTTAAATCTGTACATTATAAACAGAGAGTTTACCAAGGACAACCAACAGTAAGTGGTCATGTTAAAGAATTCAAAATTTATACTGCGGATTCGGAAGAAGCATTAAAAACAGATGCTGCTAAATTAGTATTCGAAGGTAAATTTGAAGACAAAGAAGATAATTACATTAACTTAGGAAAAGAAATAACAGCTCAATATGTACGTATTGAATTTACATCGGTTCATGATCCTAAAGATAGTGGAATAGATAAAGATGTTGCATGCTGCTCAGAATTTGGATTCTTTGCAGATGAAGCTATTATTCCTGAAAAATCAGTGGCAACAATCAAATCAAGTGAAATGACAGTTGAAGGAGAACCTGTTCAAGGGGAAGCAAATGGTTATAAAACTTTAACATTTAACTTCAAACCTGTTACAGCTCGTAATGTTCAATATAATATCAAAGAAGTCATTTCTATGAAAGATGGCGAATCTTTCATGAGAAAGCATTTAGAAATCGAAGTTCCTGAAGATCAAGCAAAACAAGCTAAAATCTTATATATTGATTTAGAAAATATGAACTTCCAGGATACAGATGTAAAGGGTTCAGGATCAAATCAATCAACAGATACAAACTTCTGGACAATCCCTGAATTACAAGACAACCCACATATGGCAAATATGAAAGGTGATTATCTAGAATTAGGTCAACCTTATTATGTAGGTGCAATGTACTGGGGATGTGAATTCCCTCAAGCGGAAAATAAAGTTCGTAATGGAAATGGATTTATTCGTTATCATTATGGTAAAGACTTGTCATCTAGCGGAGAAAACTCTGACGGACAATTTAATAACTATAACAATTACAATAATGCCAATGGACAATCCGGAAAAATGGTTACTTGGGATGCAGTTGTAGGTGCTTCTCGTAGTACAGATTATCAAGTTGTTCAATCTGATTTCTATGAATACATTGAAACAATCGCTACACCAACAGGATTTAGACAACAGTTTAACTCTTGGTATGATAACATGAAGAATATCAATGATTCAAATATTCAGTCTAGTTTCAATGAAATTGAAAAAGGTTTTACACAATATGGTGTTAATCCACTTGATTCTTATGTAGTTGATGATGGATGGACTAATTATAACTCATTCTGGGATTTCGATAGAAGTTCAGGTAAATTCCCTAATGAATTATATAATTCAAGTTCACAGGTAAATAAGATGGGTTCTAACTTTGGTTTATGGTTAGGTCCTCGTGGTGGATATGGAACAGAGACAACAATCTCAAATTATATCGCAAATAATGGATTAGGATCTCGTAACGAAAGATCTGGAAATGACATTAACATTTCTGATGGTCGTTATTTGAATAAATTAGTTAATGATGTCTTTGTTGATTATCAAAATAAATTTGACATTAACTACTGGAAATTAGATGGTATGTTGTTGAGCCCATCAAAAAATTCAGCTAATGCACATACAACAACAAACGACTTATGTACAATCTCTGAAACGTATGAACGTTGGACAGATATGTTTGAAACAATGCGTGGAAATCGTGAAGATTTATGGATCAACATGACTTCATACACAAATCCAAGTCCATGGCATGTGCAGTGGGTAAATAGTGTATGGATGCAGAATACTGGAGATACTGGATATTCATATAAAGACGGTGACACTGACGAAAAAGCAATGTTAACATTCCGTGATGGTGATTACTACGAATTCTTCTCAAAAAATCAATGGCAATTACCAAATAAATATTTCTATAACCATGATCCGGTTTACGCAAAAACTGCTCACAATGTTCCGGGTGGTCCTGGTCGACAAATTGAATATACTACAGACGAGTTACGTGAACACTTGTATATGTTAGGTACTCGTGGTACTGCATTCTGGGAATATTATTATTCACCTTCTATGTTCAATGATGAAAAATGGCAAGTAAATGCAGAGGCTGCAAATTGGATTGAAGATAACTACGAAATTCTACAAAAATCAAAAATGTTTGGTGGAGATCCAGAAAAAGAACAGGTATATGGTTATTCTTGCTGGAATGGAAACCAAGGTATAGTTTCAATTCGTAACCCTAAAAATACTGAACAAGAATATACTCTTACATTAGATGAAAAAGTTGGTGTTGCAAATACAATGAAGAATGCTTATGGAACAGTAGTTGTTGGAGATCAATCTCGTCAAACAAATGATCCTGTATCTCATAATTCAAAACTAACTTACAAATTAAAACCAAAAGAAGTATTGATTATTCAATATGGTGACAAAGATGTTACACCTGCATCTGTTGAATCTATTCACGCAGATAAAAATAATGTGAGTGTTACATTCAATGAAAGAATTCAAACTCCAAAAGCGTCTTTCTTTACTGTAGAAGGAAATAAAGTTAAAGAAGTTAAATTAGATGCTGACTTACGTACTGCAGTATTAACATTAGAAAAAGATTTAAAAGATACTACAGACGTTACAGTAAATGTAGATGGTGTTTTAGATGTTGTGGGTAATAGTACAACAGAAAAAGTTACTGATGATTATTATGCAAATGATTTAATCAATGGTATTAACCAAACAACATTCGATGGAAATCCAATCGAAAAAGGAAACAAATATACAGTTGATGGAACACGTGGATTTACAGTATCTGGTTCAATTAAAACAGATGCAAAAAATGCTGAAATTGTTCGTCAAGATGGTGCCTTTACAGTTGGTATCGATGCAAATGGATATTTAACATTTAACTTTAATGGAATGAGTGTTAATTCACAACATACTGAAAAAACACGTCAAACTGATGGCTCAGTTACTGAATCTGTTGAAGGAATCATTGCGGATGGTAAAGAACATCAATTTGCAGCTGTTAATGAAGTGAATGGCATGATCAAGCTTTATGTTGATGGTGTGCTTGTGAATTCAACATACGATGCATCAAAAATCAATCCAGATGTTCAAAAAGGAAACTTAGTATTTGGTCAAGGTTTAACAGGCGAATCTAAATATGTTATTTTACATGATAAAGCTTTAGGATTTGATGAAGTAGCTAAATTGACTCCTGAAGAAAATGTAGAGCGTAACGTAGTAAGTTCAAAAGTTAATAAAGATGTAAAAATTAGTGCGTATGACGTAACGGCTAATAAAGCTGTTCCTGAAAAATCAGATCGTAAGTTCAGTGAATTGAATGATGGAATTAAAACTACAAACAATTATCTTGAATTGAACGATACAAATACATATACAAGTGATTCAAAACAACATTCACGTTATGTACAAATTGATTTAGGTGATACATTCACATTGAATAAATTAAACTTGACTCGTTACTTTGGGGATGGACGTAAATATAATGGTACAGTTGTCTTATTAAGTGAAGATAAAGAGTTTGATAAAAATGAAGTTGTATATAACTCAGACTCAAAAAATGTTCATGGATTTGGCAAAGGTGAAGAGAAGCTTTATAAAGAAACGGCTGAAGGTAAAGAAATTCAATTAAAAGAACCAACAAAGGCTCGTTATATTCGTATCTATGTAAATGGAAATGCGAATGGAACTTCTTCTTCTGACCACTTGGTTGAATTTGAAGGATATGGTGTAAGAACAAATACAGACACAAACCTTCCTGTTAGCCCGGATCGTCCAAAAGAAAATGTGCCTGAAGCTCCACAAATCAAACTAGATACATTAAATAGTTTAATTGAACAAGCTCAAACTAAAGTTGAAGCCGATTATACTCCAGAAAGCTGGAAAGCCATGCAATCTGCTTTAAAAGCAGCATTAATTGTTAAAGAAAATCCAGTATCTCAGGAAGCTGTAGATGAAGCTTGTAAGGCTCTTGAAATTGGATTGAAAGGTTTAGCACCTGCTGTTGTAAAAACAGAACTAAATACTTTAGTTGAAAAAGCTAAAGAATTCGATCAGTCTAAATATACAGAAGAAAGCTGGTCTGCGTTTGAATTGGCATTAAATGCTGCTATCTCAGTATCTGAAGATGGCAACGCTACTCAAGAAGCAGTTGATGCAGCATATACGAACTTAAACAATGCAATTGCTGGATTAACTGTTAAAGCCCCAGTTACGGATGAAGTAAATAAAACAGAATTAAATAATGTGATTGCTTCAACAGAAAAATTAAAAGAAGCTGACTATACACCAGAATCTTGGAAAGCATTTAGACTTGCTTTAGATCTTGCAAATGCAGTAAATGTAAATGCTGATGCGACACAAGAAGAAGTAGATGCAGCGAAAGCTGAATTAGAAAAAGCAGTTCAAGGTTTAGTTAAAGTTTCTACTGGTTCTGAACAAAAACCAGAACAGAAACCTGAACAAAAACCAGCACAAAAACCAGCTGAAAAACCTAGCAAAAACAACGGAACAAATACAGGAGCACGCACACATATGAATTTCTTTACAACAGCAGCACTTGCATCTGTTGCCGGTGTACTTGGATTGTTCGAAATCAAACGTCGCAATATGAACAAATAATTGAATGAATTTAAGAAAAAAATACCAGGGTTGAATAAAATTTAACTTTAAAAGTTGAAGGAATGAAAGCCTGTGAATGCTTAAAGGATTAATCAAGGGGTAGAGACTAAATCTCTACTCCTTTCTTGTGCTGTCCAAAAATAGTCAAAGCTCACATAATGATTGTTAAAAAGTGCAAAAAGTTCCCTAAAATGTGCAAGTAGAGATGCTGTAAACGCTTTCTTAGTCTGATAGACTATATGTATAAATCATGATTTAATAACTATCGCTCGCATTTTTTAGAGCAGCAGTAGGTCAGCAAAAGACCAATAAGTATGAATATATTTTTTTTGAGTATATTTTAATAAACATTTTTTAAGGGTATGTTATTTTTTAAATTTTCGCGTATTGAATTTAAAAAGTAGAGTTTATTTTTACTTAAATTAAAAGGTTATTGGAATATATCATATTTATACAAATTCCGTCTATTTTTGGAGTAGCGTTCCAAAAATATTTGTATTGGTCTTGAACGCTTTGTTGTCAACTTCCTACTGAAACTTAACTTAAGTTTAGGAGAAGAATAAATGAAAAATAGCCAAAAAGCCTTATTAGCCTCTATGGTTACTTTAAGCCAGGGTGTGACAGCTATGGCTTCACCGGTTCGTGTTTTCGCTAATACTGAACCTGTTCAAACAAAAAATACGACTGTAAAAAAAGAAACTGCAAATGTTCCAAAGAATGGATATACATTTGTGAGTGCTCCAGTTAGTGAGCCTGTTGTAGAAAATAACACAGTCACTATCAACCATGTAAATGGTGAAAAAACTCGTATTACATTTTTAGAAAATAATTTATTCCGTTTAGATATGGAACCAGATGGAAAAGATGAAAGCTTTAAAGAGTATGCTACACCTAACAATAGTAATCACACAGGTCGTATTGTTCAACAAAGCGATTCATCAAGTGAATATTCAAAACCAGCTCCTACAGTTACAAATGATGCAGGAGTATACACAATTGCTGTGAAAGATGGTGTATCTTTAGAAGTATCTAAAGAAGATGCTACAATGACATTAAAACGTGCAGATGGATCTGTTGTTTGGCAAGAATCACAACCCGTACAATATAAAAATGGTAGCACTATCCAGACTTTTGTAAAAAATAGTGGTGAAAACTTCTTTGGTGGAGGAACTCAAAACGGACGTTTTATCCATACGGGAGAATCTATCAATATTGTTAACGAAAACAACTGGGTAAGTGGCGGCGTTGCCAGTCCAAACCCATTCTTCTGGTCAACAAATGGCTATGGTGTAGTTCGTAATACATTTAAAAAAGGTGTTTATGACTTTGGTAAGAAAAACAGTAACGAAGTAGAAGCAACACATTCAGAAAAACGCTTGGATGCTTATTACTTTGTAGGTGATACACCAGTAAGTGTTTTACAAGGATATTTCAAATTAACAGGAAACCCAGCTTTATTCCCAGAAGAAGCATTCTATTTAGGTCACTTAAACTGTTATAACCGTGACGAATGGGTTGAAGGTGGTTCTACACCATTAGAAACTGTAAATGATAAAGTAAAATATTCAGAAAAAAACAATGGTGGACAAATTAAACAAGGCGGCGTTCTTGAATCATTAAACGGAACGAACGAAACAGATTATAAATTTTCAGCACGTGCTGTAATCGATCAATATGAAAAATACGATATGCAGTTAGGTTGGTTCTTACCTAATGATGGATATGGTTGTGGATATGGTACAGACGATGTAAATTTGGATAATAATATCGCAAACTTAAAGAACTTTACAGACTACGCAAATTCCAAAGGTGTTGGAACAGGTTTATGGACACAATCTTCATTAACACCAGATCCAAATCAGCCAGTGCATTTACAACGTGACTTTGAAAAAGAAGTTTACAATGGTGGAATTCGTACATTAAAAACGGACGTTGCCTGGGTTGGTTCAGGATATGACTTTGGTTTAGATGGAATCAATAAAGCTTATAACATTATTTCCAAAGCAGAAACTAAGAACAGACCAACAATCGTTACGCTTGATGGTTGGGCTGGAACACAGAGATATGGTGGTATCTGGACTGGTGACCAGACAGGTGGAAACTGGGAATATATTCGTTTCCAAATTCCAACATATATTGGTCAAAGTTTAAGTGGTAACCCTAACGTTTCAAGCGACGTTGATGGGATTTTCGGCGGAAGTTCAACTATTCAAGCTCGTGATATTCAATGGAAAACATTCACAACTATGCTTTTAGATATGGATGGTTGGGGAAGTTATCCTAAGAAACCATACGTATTTGGAGATGAAACATCATCAATCAACCGTATGTATTTAAAACTTAGATCTCAATTGATGCCTTACATTTATTCAACTGCATATACTTCTGCAAACTTAGGAGAAGGCAGTGAAAAAGGTAAACCACAAGTTCGTGCAATGTTCTTGGAATTCCCAGAAGATGCGAATACATATAGTAAAAACATGCAATATCAGTTCATGTTTGGTAAAGATTTCTTAGTGGCTCCAGTATATCAAAATACAGCAGCAGATAAGGATGGAAATGATATTAGAAATGGTATCTATTTACCAGATTCAAACCAAGTATGGATCGATTACTTTACAGGAAAACAATATCGTGGTGGAACGACATTAAATAACTTTGATGCTCCAATTTGGAAAATGCCATTATTTGTAAAGAATGGTGCAATTATTCCAATGTTTGAAGCGCATAACAATGCTGCAGCTAAAACGGAAACAAACAAAGGTGGAGTGGATAAATCAAAACGTTTAGTTGAATTCTATCCAGACAAAGAATCTGAATATACTCAATATGAAGATGAAGGAAATACAGTAGATAACTCTAACCTAGAAGAAGTTAACTACGGATCAAATGTAACAACTCATTACACAAGTTCTGTAAAAGATGGTAAAGCCGTATTAAGAGCAGAAGCAAGTCAGGGTAGTTACAATGGATATGATGCAAATAAAGAAACTACATTTATTGTAAATGTAAGTAAAAAACCTACGGCATTAACAGGAAAAGTTGGATCTTCAAAGGTTGAATTAAAAGAAGTTAAATCTCAAGAAGAATTCGATAGTGCAACAGGAAATGTATATTTCTACAATAAAGAGCCTAACTTAAACAAATTTGCGACAGAGGGTTCAGAATTTGAAAAGACTGAAATCAAAACAACTCCTAAATTGTATGTAAAATTCGAAAAGACAAATGTAAGCTCAAATGGAATCGAATTAACAGTAGATGGATTTGTGAATGATGGAAATTTAGATAAAGATGAATTAAATGAAAATCTTCAAACTCCTGCTAACTTTAAAGCAGACGAAGAAAACATTACTCCAACAACAATTCCTTTGAAATGGGATGCAGTTAGTGATGCGACTGAATATGAAGTAGAAACAGATGGAATGATTCAATCTGGAATTACAGAAACAAGCTATACGCATACAGATCTTGAATATCACTCTAAACATACATATCGTGTGCGTTCAAGAAATAAAGATGGATATTCAAAATGGAGTGATCCAATCGAAGTGGAATCTGCACTAGATCCATATCGAAATGTACCAAAAGATATTAAAGTATCTTGGGATTATGGTGATGCATGGGGTAAATTGAGTAACATTTTAGACTTTGATTATGGTACATTCTTCCACTCAACAAATTCAGTGACTGAA
This sequence comes from uncultured Solobacterium sp., assembly GCA_900547815.1. Taxonomy (GTDB): domain Bacteria; phylum Bacillota_I; class Bacilli_A; order Erysipelotrichales; family Erysipelotrichaceae; genus Holdemanella. The sequence goes on along the minus strand of URHY01000010.1, from coordinate 20,749 downwards.
GATCAAGGATTGATCTATGATTTGAAGAAAGTTTACGATTTAGAGCGTATTGACTATACTCCTCGTAATGACAATAAGGGTAATGGTACTGTACAGAGAATGGATGTTTATACATCTATTGATGGGGTAAACTGGACATTATCATATGATTCAAGTAAACAAAAATCAGATTGGACATACTCTAAAGATATGTCAGATTTAGATACTAAGACTATCGATATGACAGGAACATCAGCTCGTTATATCAAATATGTTGTTAAGAAGTCAAAAGGTGGATTCTTCTCAGCTGCAGAACTTCAACCATATATCGTAGATGGAAGTGAAGGATACGTTATTGGAGATACTAACAATGATGGTGTTATCGATGAAAATGATGCTACACAAATTGAAAACTATGTAGGTCTAGAAGATGGCGATCCAACTTGGGATCAGGTAAAACGTTCAGATTACAACAAGAATGGTTACTATGATGCACAAGATATCACTCAAACAATGGTTCATTTAGATGGTGGAGTAAAAACACCTTCAAAGGATCCAAAAGGTTCTTTGATTACATCATTAGATAAGACTGATTATGCTGCAGGTGAAACAGTTACATTAACTATTTCAGGTGTAGATATGAAGAATGTTTACTCTATTGGTGGAAAAATTGGTTATAACTCAGATGATTTAACTTTCAAAGGCACATCAGCTACTTTAGCTACGGCTAATATGAGAGAATATAAATTTGATCGTATAGCTTATAAGAAATCTGAAAACAATGCTGCAGTTAATAGAAATATAAACTTCACATATACAAATAGTGGAAGTAAGAAATCTATTTCAGGTACAAAAGATGTTGTAACAGTAACATTTACTGCAAAGCGCGATATTTCTTTAACACCAGACTATTTCAATGCTTCTGAATACATGTTTGTAAGTAACAACTTGAATGCAATTAATCCAACTGTTGCTAGTGAAGATATTAAAACTCCAGATGTTACAGTTTCACAAATCAAAGTACAGAGTGTACAAGGTCAAGATGAAAGTGTATTACAATCTGGAATGGGTGTAGATAAGTTGATTGATGGTAAATGGGGTGCAGATGCAAACCGTTTCGAATTCAAATGGGGAAATAATGGAGATGAAGTTCCTGCAAGAGTTCCTTATTGGGTATTATTCAACTTTGATGGACAAAAAACAATCACAGACATGACTATTCGTGTTCGTGTAGATGTCACAAATATTAATACAGGCGCATTAAAAGACTTTAAATTGTATGCAGTTAATGGTGAAGAAGAAACAAAACTTGGAGACTACTCTATTACAGCCGTAGATTCTAAACAAGGTTTCAACATTCATTTTGATGCACCAGTGCAAGCTGAAAAAATCAAATTAAATGCATTGAACAGTCAAGGTGGACTTGAATACAAATTAAATATTGATGAAGTAGAATTCTATCAAAATGAAGCTACTTATGCAGAAGATATTGTATTCGATGAAAACAATGCTTCTACAATAGGTGTAGGTCAATTAAAAGCATTTAAAGCTACAGTACTTCCAGAAAATGTAACAAATGGATTGTATTCTGTTGAAAGTGATAAACCAGAAGTTGTTTCAGTTATTCGTACAGTCGATGGTGATCACTACAACTATACTTTACATGCGAAAAAACAAGGAAAAGCTGTATTGACAATTACTTCAAATAGTACAAATAAAGAAGGCAAAAAGATTACGAAGACATTCGAAATCAATGTAGTAGCTGGTCAAGTTGTTGTCGATGATTTGAAAGCACAATTAGATGAAGCAAATAAAGCAATCGAAAACAAGAATCTATATACAACGGCTTCTATTGATGCATTAAAAGCAGCGGTTAAAACTGCAGAAGCTGTATTAAAAGATAAAGATGCAACACAAACAGAAGTGAATGCACAAACAATTAATTTATTCAAAGCTATTCAGGCTCTAGAATATAAGGGTTCTAATGAAGGACAACCAGATTGTGAAACTGAAATCACAATTGACCCTGAAAAAGTAACGGCCACTTCTGAAGCAACAATTGATGGTGATATAATTAAAAATGCATTTGATGGTGATGAAAATACAATTTGGCACTCAAATTACAATGGACAACACACACTTCCACAAGGTGTAACAATGGATTTAGGTGCAGAGTATGACGTTCAACAATTGAATTATCTTCCTCGTCCAGGTAGTGGCAATGGCGATATCACAAAATATATGGTTGAAACAAGCTTGGATGGCGAGAAATTTAAGACTGTTGTGGTTGGAACATTCGAACACGATGGAAGTATGTTAGTGAATAAGGGTGAATTCAAGAAAGTTAAATTTGATGTAACTAAAGCTCGTTATGTTCGTTTTACAGCATTAGAGTCTTTAGGAAATGAATTGAATACTTATGCTTCAGCTGCTGAAATCAAATTGTTTGGAACATTGCATAAAGAAGCAATTCCTGCAACAAGTATTACATTGGATAAAACGGAATTAACATTAAATGTTAATGAAACAGCGCAAGTGAAGGCGACTCTTTCTCCAACTGAAACAACAGATGTTGTCACTTGGTCAAGTGAAGATGAGTCAATTGCGAAAGTGGATGCGACTGGAAAAATTACAGCTGTTGCCAATGGAACAGTAAACATCATTGCGAAAGCAAATGATCAAGTACAAGCTACAGTTACAGTTACTGTAAATGCTCCAGGTCAAGCTCAATTACAACAATTGATTGATGAAGCAAACAAAGTAAAATATGAAAATGTAGTTCTTCAAGATGCATTGACAAAGGCTATCGCAAAAGCAACAGATGCATTAAATGGTGATGAACAAGAATTACAAATGGCTTACTATGAGCTTGCTGCTGAAATGTCAGAATTAGAACTTATTCAAAATAATCTTGATGAGTTGAATGGATTTGTTCAAATGGATGATTCTTTATATGTAAAAGATGACGCATTAACTCTTTTCAAAAATAAGGTTGAAATTGCAAAGAATTTAATGGCTGATCCAATCAATAAAAAAGAATTATTAAAACCTCAAATCAAAGACTTAAGCGATACTTACAAGTTATTAACTAAGTTGAATAGAGAAAAATTGACTGCAGCAATTGAATTGGCAGAACGAGTAAAAACTCAAGATTGTGTAGATAATGAAGAATTGGCTGCATTTAATGCTGCTTTAGAAGCTGCAAAGGCTGCTGATCCTGCAAATAATGAAGAAATTGATGCATTAGTTAATGCATTATTAGATGCACAGGCAAATCTAAAATACAAACAAAATGGTTTAACTACACAAGATCAAAGAGATTCTATTCAATACGCATTAGATATCTTAAAAGGATTGAACCTAGAAGATTACAGTAAAGAAGATCAAGAAACTATCAAAGCTGCAATCGCAAAAGGTGAAGAAGCATTGGCTAATCCAGAATTAGATCGTGATGATGCTAACAAAGTAATCAAACAACTTGTTAAAGCGTTGGCTGTTAAACCTAACGCACCTACTACTCCAGATAAACCTGGAACAGGAAGTGGAACAGAAACTAAGCCAGGAACAGGAAGTGGAACAGAAACTAAGCCAGGAACAGGAAGTGGAACAGAAACTAAACCAGGAACAGGTAGTGGATCAACAACTACAAAACCTGGATCAGGAACTACAACAACAGTAAACCCTAGCAAGGGACAATCTAACGCAAATACAGGCGTTGAAAATAAAGCTGGATTGTTCGGATCATTAGGTGTTGGTGCTGCTTCTCTTGCAGGTATCGCAACGATCCTTTATCGTAAGCACGAAAATGGAAAAGGCTTAAAAAAAGTAAAAAATAAGAAGTAATCAGTAATATATTCTCCTATATTAGGAGAATATATTCTTTAAAGTAAGGTGTTGTATATGAAGTGTATTAAAAAAATAATTGTTTTACTTATGGCATTTGTGATGATTACTGGATGTCAAACTCATCAAGAATCATCAAAACCAGGAACAATCAAAGAAATCAACATTGATAAGATGGTGGAAAAATTTGATGATGAGGATACGTTTGTGGCGATGATTACACAAACAGATTGTGGTTACTGTAAAGACTTTCATGAACTATTGGATAACTGGCTACCTACACATAACCTAACTATCTATGAAGTTAACCTAGATCATGAAGAGAATGCGACTCCTAATGACAATTTGGCAAGGATACGTCCTTATTTTTCAAATTTTAAATATACGCCTTCTGTATATTATGTAAAAGATGGAGAGTTCGTTTCTGATTTGAATCCTAAAGTACAAACAATCACTGAATCTATGTTGAATCAATGGATCAAACAAAACAACATTTTATAACGTAAAGGGCATAGCTTTGGCTATGCCTTTTTGGAGGTATTGAGTTGAATAAAAAATGTAAAAGATTATTATGTGTATTTTTAGCACTAATCATGATGTGTATGACACCTTATCATGTATACGCCCAATCAGATAATACAGTAGATGTTTATCCATATATTAAAAAGGCGGTTAATAAACTTGATAAACTAAATTCTTTTAAATATACAGTAGCCGATGTGTATGGAGATGGGGAAGAGTTGCGTTGTACCATTTATAATGGGGAAACACCAAATCAATATATAGAAGTTATTAATAATTATCCAATGGATGATGGTAGTGGAGAAGTTTGTTTTAAATATATAAAGCATGACAATAATGAGTGGGCTTATGTGATTAGTGAAGAAAATTTTAAAAAGAATTTAGATTCTATTCCATTTGATAATTGGACAACAACACATCAAGATGAAGATGGAAATGTGGCAGACATTCCAAGCTTAGGTAAATCGGGCTATCGTGCGATGATATTATATGAATTGGTTGATGAAGAAAAATATTTTGCGGATCTTACCAATGAGTATGTAAAAGAGCATCAAGATGAATTAGGTGATGTGGATATTTGGATAAAAAGTTTTAATAAAGAAGCAAAAAAGTTTCGAAAAGCTTGTAAAAAGGGTGTCATCACAAAAACAAAAAAGGGAAAATTATATACTGTATTGATGAAGTCGGGGAATCAAACGGTTAATTTTTCTTTTAATGTAGATAAAAAAGGAAGATTGACTTCTTATTTAGTGAATAATGTTGTAAATTATGAGTTTTATGGGTTTAAATAAACATAGATTTGATTATGGACTTAGATGACGTCTTTTTTTGCTTAAAGTGACATTTGTCATATAAAATTGGTGACATATGGAAATTGAAAAGGTTTACAATAGGCTTATAATGAATGTGTATTCTATGTGATGCTCATGTTTAAAAGTCACATAAATGTGTGAAATTATGTGTAATAACACTTGAAAACGCTAACATATTTATTATAAAATATGAGTAAATAAGAAACGCGGAGGGAAAAATAATGAAATATGTAGTTATGGTAAGTCATGGTGAATTTGCACCAGGATTACACAGTGCCGTTAAAATGATGACGGGAGATCGTGAAGATGTATTGTCTACAAGCTTAAAGGACGGAATGAGCGCAGATGAATTCGCATCTAACTTTGCTGAATTGATTAAAGATTTCAAAGCAGATGACCAAGTCATTTTATTAGCTGATATTTTGAGTGGATCTCCATTCACAAATGCATTGAATGTATTAGATCAAAAAGGATTGCTACAAAATACTTTAGTAATTGCTGGTATGAATATGCCTCTTGCAATCACTGCTGTATTAATGAAAGACAACTTTGATAATGTGCAAGATTTAAAAGATACATTATTAAGCGAAGGTCGCACAGGATTAACTGATTTTACAGTTGCTTCTGATGATGACGACGAAGATCTATAGGATTTGGCTATAACGCATATAGCGAAGGCATAAACAGAATAAAGGAGGACATATAATGATTAGTTTTATTCGTGTTGATGATCGTATTATCCACGGTCAGATTGTTACAAGATGGTCTAAAGAATACCCTTGTGATGGAATTATCGCAGTTAACGACAAAGCTGCTACTACTCCTGTATTGACACAGTCATTCAAGGCTAGTACAGACAAGAAAGTATTTGTTTGGACAAAGGAACACTGGAGAGAAAAAGCAGAAACAGTTAAGAATTCTAATAAAAAATATTTCTTAATTACTAAAAACCCAGTGGATATGAAAGAATTGTTAGTAGACGATGGATTCGTACCTAACGATGTTAAAACAGTAGTTATCGGGCCATGTAATGATCGTCCAGGAGCTACAAAATTAGGTCAAAACCAGTCAATTACTCAAGAAGAAGCTGAAGCATGTGAAGCTTTGACAAATGCTGGTTACACAGTATTGTTTGCGTTATTAAAAGAAACTGCAATCGGTACTTGGGACAAATTTAGATCTAAATTTGGTTACTAACAGTGGGAATAGTAAACAAATTAAGATAATAGAGAGAAAAAAAGGAGAGATTTATAATGAGTTGGTTACAAGCAATTTTAATCGGACTTATGAGTTGTACAGCAGCTAGTACTATCGCTTGCTTAGGTACAACAGTAGGTAACTACACTTTGAACCGTCCTTTAGTTGCATCATTATTCGTAGGTTTGATCCTAGGTGATGTATCTGGATGTATTCAAATTGGTATTCCAATGCAGGTAATGTGGATCGCATTGGTTACACCTGGTGGAACAGTCGCATCTGACTTACGTGCTGTAAGTTACATTGGTATTCCATTGGCTTATGTTGGAGCAAAAGCTGCTGGTATGGATTTTGGAGGAACTGATGCTCGTGGTTTAGCATCTAGTATCTCAGCCATGACTGGTGTAATCGGTATTACTTTATTCTACGGAACAGCTATGATGAACCTTATTTGGCAACACTGGGGCTGGGCTCAATTGGATAAAGGAAACTTAGATTGTTTAGGAAAAGTTGATGTTGTTCTCCCACTAATTTCACACTTTGTATTATCATTCTTGCCAGTTACTTTACTTTGCTACTATGGATCTGGAGCCGTAGCTGAATTGTTCCAGAGTTTGAATGTTAATGTATGGTATGTAAAAGCTATCTTATCAGTAGGATCAGTACTTCCTGCAGTAGGTATTGGTATCTTGTTAAAATCAGTAGTATCTAAGACTTCTGACTTGGTTTACTTCATGTTCGGTTTTGCTTTAGCTGCTTCTATGAATTTAACATTAATTGCTGCTACAGTAGTTGGTGGTGTATTCGCATTGATTAACTACCAAATGACAATGATGAAAGCTACAGGTGCTGTTGGTGGTGCATCTGCAGACTATGATGACGAGGAGGACATTTAATTATGAAAAAGATTTCTAAGAAAACATTAAATAGTTCTTTCTGGCGTTGGTGGTATGGAAACTTAACATGTTTCTCACACGAACACATGCAGACATTTGGTTACATGTGGTCAATGCTTCCAATTATTAAGGAATTATATCCTACTCGCGAAGAACAATCAGAAAAAATGACTACTTACTACCCATTCTTCAATACTGAACCTCAGATTGGATCTATCGTAGTTGGTATCACAGCTGGTTTGGAAGAAGCTCGTGCAAACGGAGCTGAAGGAATCGATGATGAAATGATCAACGGTATCCGTGCAGGTCTAATGGGACCTTTGGCAGGTATTGGTGACTCATTAATCGTTGGTACTTACATTCCTATCTTATTAGGTATCGCTTTAGGTTTTGCAGAAGGTGGATCTATTTTAGGACCTTTATTCTATATCATTGTATGGAACGTAACTTCAATTTTGTTCCAAAAATTCGTATACTTCAAAGGTTATGAATTAGGTGGTAGTGCTGTTGAATTGTTAGTAGGACAAAAAGCGACTGCGTTCCGTGAATCAGTATTGGTTATGGGACAAGTTATCGTTGGTGCGATGGCAGCTTCTTGGGTATCAATTTCAACTAACTTCGTAATTGCACAATCTTATGATGCAGAAACTGGTAAATTATCAGACGTAACATTAGGATCTAAATTAGATGAAGCTTTCCCTAAGATCTTAACGATGTTATTCGTATTGTTTGCTTGGTGGTTGATGGCTAAGAAAAACATTACTCCAATTAAAGTATTGTTATTGTTCGTAGTTATCGGATTCGTAGGATCTGTTGTAGGATTCTTAGGATAATCATTTAAGACAATTAAAGACGGGCTTAACTTGTTAGGCCTGTCTTTTTTTCTTATAATATATGTATATTTGAAAAAAGGAGCGTTTATTATGAGTTTGAGCCGCAAAGAAAGAGATCAGCTTGCAGAAGTCATTCAAAGAGAAAATGAAATGGTATTAAAAGTGGGAAGAATGGTCAGAAATGCCTTTATTCTAACACTTGCTTTTGGTGCTGTTACATATTGGGGATGGTCTGGCGTGTCAGATCCAATGTTTCCTAATATTCCTATGAATGTACGTAATGTAGCTAAATGGATTGCTTTGATTGGTTTGATTTTATCGGGTTTATTTACAGTTTTAGGATTCATTTCTCATAGAAATGGGAAGAAAAGTGTATTAAAGAAGATTGATTTATACGAAGAAAAGTAAAATTTGTATATTTTGGTTTAATTTATTATAGCGTTAACTAAAAATAACAATAATTGTGTCATATGTTAACATAATTTCACATAATATAACTACATCTATCACTTTATTGTTTAGTAATATACTGTTGAGCCAAAGATAGTGGCTCACTTCATAATCAAATTCCCTTTCTTAAAACTTTCTTGAGAAGCCCCGCTAAAGGGGCTTTTCATTTGCTTTTTTGAAAGTTGGACATACAAATAGTAGATGCGATATAATAATGAGGATGAAAGAAGTGTAATTTTTATGGAAGATAAAATACGAATTATAATGTATTCAAGTGCAGATAAAGTGGATGGCCAAGGAGTGGGTAGTGCCTACGAAGAACAGGTCAATCTAATTAAAGAAGGAGCTAGTGATATTTTTGAAGTGGGTATCAATAACTGGATCAAAACTCCAGATATTCAACATTTTCATACGGTCGATCCTACTTTCTATGTAAAGATGCAAAATCATAAGGCCGCTAATATAGCCTATTGTCATTTTTTACCAGATACTTTAGAAGGTAGTTTAAAGATTCCGGCACCATTATTGAATGTATTCCGTTCTTATTTGATTCAATTCTATAAGAGTGCAGATCGTTTGGTCGTTGTAAATCCAAGCTTTATTGATGCTTTAGTAGAATATGGTATTGATCGAGAAAAAATTTATTATATTCCTAACTATGTATCAAAGGAAAAATTCTATCGTAAATCCGAAAAGGAATGTGTTTCAATCCGAGAAAAATATGGTGTAGCCAAAGATGCTTTTGTGGTATTGGGTGCAGGACAGGTACAAACGCGTAAAGGTGTACTTGATTTTGTGAATGTTGCCAAAGAAATGCCAGACGTACAATTTGTATGGGCTGGAGGCTTTTCGTTTGGTCGCATTACGGATGGGTATGAAGAATTAAAGAAGTTACAGGAAAATCCACCAAAAAACTGTAAATTTTTAGGCATTGTACCAAGAGAAGAAATGGTGGATCTGTATAATATGGCGGATGTACTTTTTGTGCCAAGCTATAATGAATTGTTTCCAATGACTATTTTAGAAGCTGTGAACTTACATGTTCCATTAGTGCTTCGTGATTTAGATTTATATAAAGATATTTTATTTGATCGTTATATGCATGCAGATGATAATGAGGGATTTAAAAAATGTCTGTTAGAATTGAAAAACAATTCAGATGTATATGCGAAGTATCAAAATGAAAGTCGTTTATTGAGTGAATTCTATTCAAAAGAACACGTATTGAATATGTGGCGAGAATTCTATTTGAGTGCTTATAAGGATAAACAAGAGGAATTATTAAATAAGAAAAAATAGGGGTTTTTTATGAAAAAGCAGAAATACGCACTAAATTTGTTACTTATTCTAGCTTTGACAGGTTTTGCCCTGTGGTTTGCTCTAAAGGATAATTTTCAACAAGTTTTAAAGTGCATTTCACAAATGAATCTAATAAGCCTTGTCGTTATTTTATTGTGGGGAGTTCTTTTTACTGTGGTCTGGGGATTTGTATATTATATTTTAGGTAGAAAATATACAGAGCACTATACACCATTCAAAGGAATTCTTGTGGCTTTTATTGGTTCTTTCTTTTCGGGAATCACTCCGAGTAGTACGGGTGGACAGTTTGTTCAAGCCTATATTATGAAAAAGCAGGGAATCAAAGTGAGTGATGGGGCAAGCTTGTTGTGGGCTGATTTTATTATTTATCAGACGACAATGATGGTTTATGTATCTGTTTTGTTTCTATTGCGCTTTGCATATTATAGTGCTCAGTCTGCATGGTTCAATATTATCTTGTTGGGATATGTTATAAATGCGGTGGTTGTTGTAGCATTATATACCATTGCGTTATTTCCAAATGTTTATATTAAGCTTTCGCGTATTTTGGTTAAGTTGTTAGCTAAAATCCATATTTTAAAGAATCCAGAAAAAACTTTGGATTCATGGACTTTACAAGTGACGAGTTTTACAAGGGAAATAAAAGTACTCGCAAAAGATAAAAAGAGTATCTTTCTTTGTGTATGTATAAATATTGTACGTTTATCACTCTATTATTCTTTACCTTTTGTGATCGCATTAGCCTTGCATATTCCGCTTAAAATGGATGAATTTATTGATGTCATGGCCTTATCAAGCTTTGTGACAATGGCAAATAGCTTTATTCCAATTCCTGGAGCAAGTGGTGGTACAGAAGTTGTCTTTTCATTATTGTTTAATAGATTAATGAAAAATTTAACGGGTGCTGTACTTGTATTATGGCGTTTTTCAACCTATCATATTGTGTTGATTATAGGTGGAATTTTGTTTGTGTTTGTTAAGAATTATTACGAAAGAAAAGAAAGTAAAATTGATTTAGAAGGGATGTAGCATATGCGAATTGGATTGTTTACAGATGCATATTTACCAGATATTAATGGGGTTGTTTCAAGTGTGGCAACCCTTAAACACGCTTTAGAAGAGTTAGGACACACTGTGTTTATTATCACAAATCATAAGGGAGTAAAAATTGCGGAAGATGAAGATGGGCATATTCTTCGTTTGCCGGGTCTTGAAATCAAAAAGTTTTATGGATATAAAATGTCAAGTCCAGTACAATTTACGGCAGATGCCTATATAGAAAAGATGGATCTAGATGTGATTCATATTCAGACTGAGGCAGGCGTTGGTATGTTTGGTCGTCAAATGGCTAAGGCATTACATATTCCAATTGTGTATACGTATCATACAATGTATGAGGATTATACGCATTATTTTAATCCACTTGAATTTGATTCGGTAGAAAAATTAGGAAAAAGCTTTATTCGTGCATTTTCACGTGTCATGGCCAATGGTTCTCAAGCTGTTATTGCACCTAGTGAAAAGACAAAGCAGGCATTGATTCAATATGGTGTGATTGCACCTATATATATTGTTCCAACTGGATTGGACTTATCGGAATATGATCGTAAAAATTTGGATGAAACAAGGGTTCAAAGTATTCGTGAAGAGTTGGGTTTTAGCCAAGAAGATCATATTGTTGTCTTTGTAGGGCGTATTGCCAAGGAAAAGGCGATTGAGATTCCCATCGAAGCGATTTGTAAAAATAAGGATCCACACTTACATTTAGTCATTGTAGGTGGAGGTACGGATATGGAGTATTATCAGGATCTCGCTAAGAAATATAATGTAGAGAATCGTGTGCATTTTACTGGCAAAATACCTAAGGAAGATATTGCCTACTATTATGCAGCTTTTGATTGTTTTGTGTCGGCAAGTCTTTCTGAAACACAGGGTATGACATATATTGAGGCATTGGCTAGTGGACTTTTAGTCTTTGGTCGTCGTGATGAAGTGTTGAAAGATTTGGTGGATGAAGGAAAGTCTGGATACTATTTTGATGATGCCAATGAACTAAGTCAAAAGTGGGATGTTTTCTTTAGTAAATCTAAGGAAGAAAGAGATGCATTAAGGGATTATTGTGTTTCAAAAACAGCTCCTTATACAGAGAGTATGTTTGCACATAAAGCATTGAGTGTTTATAATCAAGCAATTGATGATTATAAGCGTGCTTATCATGTGGAACGTATTCGCATGGTGGATGATTTTGTTCGTTTAACTGTAGTTCGTGATTGCGATAATGAACCAATTAAAGTGATGATCCCTACAGATGATTTCTTTGATTTGAAGATCACAAAGGATACAATGTTAGATGCTTATTTGATTGACAATTATTTGGATATGCAGTTATTCTATAAAGCGTTTGAATTGATGAAGAAAAGAGTTTTTTCAAATGATTATACGTCTTATCAGATGGTGCAGTATGGTAAGCAATATTTGAGCTTGGATGAAGATCAAGCACAAGAAATTGTAAATGAATTTATTCAACGTCATTGGATTGATGATAAAGATTATGCATTTGATAAGGCGCAGGCATGGCATTCGTATGGTCAGCCTAAAATGCAAATTTATTCAAAGTTAAAAAAAGCAGGTATTGATGAGGATATGATTGATGCGGCTTTGATAAATCTTGATGAAGAAACAGAGCGTAGCAATGCAATCAAATTAGCGCGTCGCTTAACACATTCCATCAAGGAGCAGTCGAGTCGTATGCAAAGACAGACGTTAGTCAATAAATTGGTTACGAAGGGATATTCGTTTGAGATTGCTAAACAAGTGTCCGAATCAATCGAATTGGAAGAGAATGATGATGAGGCGCTACAAAGAACGATTGCGAAAGCTAAGCGTTTATATGCGACGTTTGATCAGCCTAAGCGTAATCAGAAGATTCAAACGTATTGTGTTCGTAAAGGATTTAATATATCGGCTATAAAAGAAGTTTTGGAAGGGGAAAATGAATGAGAATTAATGAGATTACACAGGAACAAAAAGTAGCTATTAAGTGTTTGATTTCAAAGTGTGACAAGGGTAAAACTGTGAAGGATACACCCTATTTATCTTTGATTTTAGAAGATGCGACAGGTGTATTGGATGCGAAATTTTGGAATCTTACCAATGAACAGATTGAACAATATAAAGCTGGACAGGTTGTAGAAGTTATTGGGGATTCAATAATTCATAGAAATGCAGTTCAGTTGCGTGTAAGAAAGATGACGGTCTTAGAGGATGAAGATATTTCTAATTATGTAAGACTTGCTCCTATGACTCGTGCCGAGATGGAAGAAGAAGTAAAATCATTGATGAATGAAATCACAGATTCAAATTTATATTGTGTTGTTGAAGAGGTTTTAGAAGAAACAAAAGATTTATTCTATACATACCCGGCTGCTACAAGAAATCACCATAATTTTGTAGGAGGACTTGCCTATCATTCAATTAGTATGGCACGTGTCGGATTGGATATTTGTAGACAATATTCATTCTTGGATAAAAGTTTGTTGATTGCAGGTATCTTGATGCATGATATTGGTAAAATTGATGAGTTGAGTGGTCCAGTACTTCCTGAATATACAAATGAGGGGAATTTATTGGGGCACATCAGTATTATGAATAATCGTTTGGATCGTGTAGCTGAAAAGCTAGGTGTAAATGATAAAGAGATTGTTTTACTATTGAAACACATGGTTTTATCACATCATGGAAAGATGGAATTTGGATCTCCTGTTCTTCCTATGATTCCAGAAGCAGAAGTATTGACTTTGTTAGATAATCTAGATGCTCGTATGTATATGATGAAGCAAAGTTTAGATACAACGCAGCCGGGCCATTTTGGACCTCGTGTTTTTGCGTTAGAAGGTCGTATGATTTATCATCGAAAAGGAGAAGATGAAGAATGAAAATAGGTTTTGTATCGTTGGGATGTTGTAAAAACTTGGTGGATTCAGAACAAATCATGGGTATGATCAAAAGGGGTGGTCATGAGATTGTTTCAAATCCAAAGGATGCACAAGCTATTATCGTGAATACTTGTGGTTTTATTGAGAGTGCCAAAGAAGAGAGTATCAATACTATTTTTAAGATGGCACAATATAAAGAGCGTAACTTAGAGAAGTTGATTGTGTGTGGTTGTTTAGCACAAAGATATACGGAAACACTAAAGGAAGAGATTCCGGAAATTGATGCGGTTATCCCAATTCGTGAATATAACACTTTGGCTAGTCAGCTACAAAAAATTTTGGGTTCAGATACATTATTGGATAAGGCAGAACGAGTGATTACAGGAAATCCTTGGCAGGCTTATGTAAAGATCAGTGATGGTTGTTCAAATCGTTGTGCTTATTGTGCAATTCCTTTGATTCGTGGAGATCAGAGATCTCGTACGATTGAGGATATCATGGAAGAAGTCAATTATTTGGCAAGCATTGGAGTGAAGGAATTAACTTTGATTGCCCAAGATACTACAAAATATGGTTTGGATAATTATGGTGAATTAATGTTGCCAGAATTGTTGCGTCAAGTATCAAAGGTAGAAGGTTTACATTGGATTCGTGTTCTATATATGTATCCAGATGAAATTGTGGATGATGTGTTGCAGGCCATGAGTGAAAGTGAAAAGATCGTTCCTTATTTTGATATTCCAATGCAGCATGCGAACAATCGTTTGTTGAAATTAATGAATCGTAGAGGTCCAAAGGAAGATGTATTAAAGGTTGTAGATAAGATTCATACCATGTTTCCTAATGCAACTTTGCGTACAACTATGATTGTTGGTTTCCCTACAGAAACAGAAGAAGAATTTGAAGAGCTTGTAGATTTTATTAAGGAAATCAAATGGGATCGTATGGGTGCTTTCACATATTCAAAAGAAGAGGATACACCTGCTTATGATATGGATGGTCAGATTGATGAGGAAGTTCAAAATGCTCGTTTGGCTAGATTGATGGCTGTGCAGGAAGAGATTTCAAAAGAAAAGAATCAAGAAAAGATTGGTAAGGTCATTGAAGTTCTAGTTGAGGAAAAAGAAGGCTTGGTGGATCGTTATCGTGGAAGAAGTGCTGCAGATGCACCGGACGAAGTGGATGGTCAAGTCATCTTTACAAGTGAAGAACCATTAGAGTTGGGTACTTTTGTGAAGGTAAAGATCACAGATGCCAAGTCTTATGATGTTTATGGAACATGTGTAAGCGAATAGTTGGATTGGATCCCATTGTATTTAAGGATTCTAGAGTGTTGATTTTGGGTTCTATGCCAAGTGTGATTAGTCTAAAGGAACAGATGTATTATGCGAATAAGACAAATAGGTTTTGGAAGATACTAGAAAGTCTGTATCAAGAAAATGATAAGATAGAATTATTAAAAATATCGCATATTGCGCTTTGGGATATTTGTCATTCGTGTATAAGAAAGACGAGTGCGGATAGTGAAATCAAAGATATAGAGCCAAATGATATACAGGAATTATTGGATAGATATAAGAATATTGAAAAGGTTATTTGTAATGGAAAGACAAGTTATAATACGATGCAGAAATATTTTCCGAATATTCAAACAGTGTATTGTCCTTCGACTTCCAGTGCAAATGCTAGATTTTCATTAGAACAATTAATTGAAATATACAAGAAGGAGATTTATGAATAAATTATATTGGGCAAAGGTTAAGCCGGAGGCTAAAGTTCCACAAAAGCGTTATGAGGATGCAGGATATGATTTATATCCATGTTTTGAAGAAGATTATATGGTGATTGAGCCGCATGAAACAAAATTAGTTCCATTAGGTGTTGCGAGTGCATTTGATTCAGAATTTGTGATGATTTTAAAAGAACGTGGTTCAACAGGAACTAAGGGTATTGCACAAAGAAGTGGTGTTATTGATTCTGGGTATCGTGGTGAGTATATGGCGCCAGTTACAAACTTGAATACAAAGCGTGTGGTTATTAAAAAGCAAGATGTAGAATATAAGGAAGATGCGATAATTTATCCTTATGAAAAGGCGATTTGTCAGGGCGTATTATTGCGTATGCCTCAGTTAGAAAGTGAAGAAATCAGTTTTGAACAACTTCAGTCTATGGAGTCGGAAAGAATGGCTGGAAAACTAGGTAGTTCAGGTAAATAACAATATAGATCTATTGTCATAAGGACAATAGATCTTTTTTATAATAAAAAGATGCTTTTTAAATAATATAACCAAAGTATAACCTTCTAAAGTCTATACTATAACCAGATGATGAAAGGGGTTTTAATCAGAACTAGAAAAAGGAGGACTTTGTATGCTAAAAAACTTAAAGAGAGCGGCAGCAATTGTATTATCATTTGCGATGGCAATCCAGTTTGGACTAGCAAACTCTTACTATGTAAATGCAGAAGAAGAGCCTGTTGAACCACAACAGGAGCAAACGACTACTGTAGAGAATAATAATGAATTACAAGAAGAGGAAACAAATGAGGTTGCAGCGCCAGAAACGAAATCTGTAGAGCTAAGTTATGTGGCTGAAGATGGAACAATTTTACAGGCAGCTACATATCGTAATTTCGATTTAAACTATAGCTTAAATGCAGATAGTAGTGTTATGTTGAATTTTGATGGCTATACATTAAAAGATGTAATCGTCAATAATTCTCATGCAGCAAGTGCTGATCAAGTAAGTCTAAATGTGACTTCAGAATTGGCAAGTGTTCAGTTTGTTTATAAAAAGGTGACTACTGAAACAGATCATCAAACGACAGAACAACCTAAGACTGAAGAAAAAAATGATGACGATGCTGAGGCAGACCCGGATTCGGAAACGGAAGTAAAAGAGGAATTGCCGGAGTATCCTGCATTTATTCAAAGTGAAACAGCTGGTAATGTTGTTGTTCATGCGACAGCAGCTCAGGGTGTTTTACCAAGAGATTCTAAACTTGTTGTAAAACGTATCACTCGTAAATCTATCTTAAATGCAGTTGAGGAAACTGTTTCTGAAAAGAATAAAGAAGTTGAATCGGCTGTAGCTTTGGATATCACAATTCAAAATAAAGATGGTGTTGAAATTCAACCAAATGGATTGGTTAATATCAGTTTTGAAAATGTAGCTGTAACTGGTGAAGAAGTCAATGTATATCATGTTACGAATGATGCAAATACAGTAACGGAAGTTGCTACAAATACACAAAGTTTTGATACAAACCATTTCTCAATTTATGTTATTACTGGTGAAAATCAAGTCCCATTAACAACATTCAACTTTGTTGCGAATGGTACAACAGTAAGTACACAGATTGTTAAGTCTGGGGATACATTGATTGCTCCTACAGCTCCAGATGCTATTGGACAAGCATTTGTGGGTTGGGTTGATGAAGCTGGTAATCCATTTACTGGTTTTGGTAAACAAGCAGAAATTACTGAAACTACAACACGTACAATTACAGCTAGATATGAAGCAGCATTATATGTATACTTCTTAAATCCAGATGGATCACAGATTATGCGTACAGAAAAAGTTGGAGATCATGAAGCACATGATTTTACAACTGTATCTTATGATGTTGATTCAACTCATAAATTAGTTGGTTGGGCAGATGAAGCAAGTGGAACTAAAAATATCGCAAGTAGTATCACAGTTCCAGCAGATCAAACTTCTGTAAATGTATACGCAATTATTAAAGAAGGTTATTGGGTTTCATTTAATTCAGATGGTGGATCTATTGTTGATTCTCAATTCGTATTACACGGAGATAAGTTAGTATTAGGTAAAGATACAACACCTACAAAGCCAGGTTATTCATTTGATGGTTGGTACAATGGTTTAACTAAGGTTGAGAATGGTGCAACAGTCACTTCTCCAATGACTTTAACAGCACATTGGAAAGCTGCAGAAGTTAGCTATACAGTTATTCACTGGTGGGAAAATGCAGATGATAATGAATATTCATTCCATGAATCTCAAGAATTACAGGGCTTGACTGGTGCAACAACAACAGCTGTAGCGAAGTCTTATACAGTGGATGGTAAAAATATTTTTGGTGAAAGTGTAAATGATAAAGTCTTTACTGCAACTACAATTGAACAAAAAACAATCAAGGGTGATGGTTCGACAATTGTAAATGTATACTACAAGAGAAAAACGTATACAATGCATTTTAAAGAAAGACAGAACTCACGTACAGATTTATCAACAATCACAAAAAAATGGGGTCAAAGTATTTCAAAAGAAGAATGGCCTACATATAAAGAAAACGGTAACTGGCAAATCAAAGCTTCGTATTATGGAAATAATCAATATTTAGCCTATACAAGTACGATGCCAATGAAAGACTCTACGTTATGGAGTACTAGTGGTAGAAGAACTCTTAAAGCATATTATTATGTAAGAAATATAGAAGATACGGATTATGAATTACATCATACGGATGTGATTAAGTCTAGCAGTAATGATCTAACTATTGGTAATGAGGATTGTTATGCAATTGCAGGATTTACATATTCTTATGGTGATCCTGGTGTAGATGGTTATTACAATAATTCTAAGTTTTATTACACTCGTAATTCTTACAAAATCAAATTTATCAATAATGGTAAAGAAGATAAATCAGTAGAAAAGAAGTATGAACAAAGTATTTCAAGTGAGAACTATACTCCTGCAAGACCTAGTTCACTACCAGATTATTATGAATTTGATGGTTGGTATGATAATGAACTCTGTGAAGGTGAAAAATATGTCTTTAATGGAAAGACAATGCCAGCGCAGAATATCACGCTATACGCAAAATGGACAGCTAAGAAGATCAGCTTAACTTATAACTTGAATAATCCTGAAGGTACAGTAGATAAGGGTACTAAAAAAGTTGCAGCTGGTACGATCGCAAGTACAGTATTGCCAAGTGCTTCTGCAATTGAAGGTTATTCATTTGCAGGTTGGTATGTAGCAGATGAAAATGGTCATATGACAAATGTAGCATTCAATGCGAATGATCCAATTTTAAAAGATACTAACATTATTGGTAAGTGGTTATACAATGGTAAGCTTACAGTTAAGTATGTAGCAGATGGTGTAGAGGCTCCAAAAGATAACAATGTTTATGCGGGTGGTGCTAAAGCTACAGTTGCTAATGGTGTGACAAAAGATGGTAAGAAATTCTTAGGTTGGCAATTAGCTGGTAATGGTAATGTATATCAGCCTGGTCAAAACTTTGAAGTCAATAAAGATTTGGCAGATGACAAAAATGTGATTACTTTAAAAGCTGTATTTGGTGATTCAGAAACTTCAGCAATCTTAAATTATCATCCTGGTAATGGTGATGGTGAAGATCAAAGTGTTGCGATTTTGAATAACGTTGAAGTTACTTTAGAAAGTGCATCTAATAAACACTATTCAGCGCCAGGTGAAGATTACTACTTTGCTGGTTGGGCAACATCATTAGAAGATGCTAAAAAAGGTAATGCTAAATATGCAGTTGGTGACAAAGTCAGAGTGAATGCAGATTCAAGTAATGATTTATATGCAACTTGGGTTGAGAAAACTGTGATCAATGTTTACGCAAATAGTTATACACTTCCATATAATGGTGAAGAACAAAAGGTTGAAGGTTTCCAAGATGTTGCTGGTGGATATACAGTAGAAGGTTTAACTGCAGTAGCTAAAGGTAAAGATTTTGGTACTTATAATACTGAAATTACTGGTACAGCAAAAGTTACTAAAGGCGGTGTTGATGTAACGGATAAAGTAATCGTAAATGTGACTAAGGGAAAATTAACAATTTCTAAGCGTGAAGTAACATTAACGAGTCAAACAGATTCTAAGCCTTATGATGGAACTCCATTAACTAGACCTGATGTAACTATTACTGGTGGATTTGTCAAAGATGAAGTAACAGAAGTTCAGGCAACTGGATCTGTAACGAATGTTAGTGAAGGTGAAGTAACAAATACAATTACTTATAAAACATCAGATAAGTTTAATGCTAATAACTATTCAATTATTAAGAATGAAGGTAAATTGAGTATTACTCCAGTTACGGATGAAGTAACAGTAAGAATTAAAGGTAATAAAGATACTGTAACTTATAATGGAGAAGAACAAAGTGTAAGTGGATATACAGTAGATTCTATTAGCAATACAATTTATAGCTCAACAGACTTTACATTAAATGGTCAAGCAACGGCTACTGGTAAAGATGCTAATACATATCTAATGAATTTGGATGCAACTCAGTTTGTTAACAACAATACAAACTTCTCAAATGTTAAATTTGAAATTGCAGAAGATGGACAGCTTGTTATTAATCCACGTGCAGTAACATTAACGAGTGAAAAAGCTTCTAAACCTTATGATGGAACTCCACTAACTAGACCAGATGTTAAAGTTGAAGGAAACTTCGTTGATGGTGAAGTAACAAAAGTTGAGGCAACTGGATCAGTTACTTATGTAAGTGATGGTGAAGTCACAAATACAATCGTTATTACTGAAGGTGAAAATTTTAAAGAAAGTAATTATTCAATTACTAAGCATGAAGGTAAATTGAGTATTACTGAAGTTAATGCTGAAGTAACAGTAACAATCAAAGGTAAAAAAGATACTGTAACTTATGATGGCAATCCACATTCAGTAGAAGGTTATGAAATTACTGATATTTCTAACAAATTGTATACTAAAGATGATGTTAAGTTTACAGGTGAAGCTAAGGCTGAAGGTACTGAAGCTGGTACATATCAGATGAATCTTTCTGAAACTCAATTTAGTAACAAAAATAGTAACTTTAAGAAGGTAACATTTGTAGTCGAAGATGGATCATTGACAATCAATCGTAAGTCTATTGATGATCAAAATCGTATTACAGTAACAAAACCTTCAGATTCTAAATATGATGGTGAAGAACACAAGAA
>URHY01000009.1 GCA_900547815.1 uncultured Solobacterium sp. | reverse complement strand
CTGTCAAAATGTATGCATGGAATCCACTGGTAAGTACTATATTCCTGTCTACAATGTATTGGAATCCCATATTTCCAATATCGTCGTTGCCAACCCTAAATGGGTGCGAGCTGTTAAAGGCGAGAAAGACGACGATAAAGATGCCAAATGGATTGCTGATTTATTTAAGTTCGATATTGTTAGAAGTAGTTTTATACCTCAAAAAGATTTTCGTATTCTTCGTGAACTCACTCGCTATAAATACAAACTTGTAAATATGCGTTCCAGTGAAAAGAACCGTTTTCAGAATGCTCTTACTTCTGGTAATTGTAAACTGGATATGGTCTTTACTGATGTTTTCGGCAAATCCGCATCTAATATCATCGACCTTATTTTATCAGATAATCCATACACAGATGAAGATATTCTTTCAAAAGTTCACAAAAAATGTAAAGCATCTCCTGATATGATTCTTGACTTTGTTAATGGAACAGATTTAACACCAGTCCAGAAATCTCGTATAGAACTTGTAAATGACCACATCAAACAATTATCATCCAATATCCAAAGACTTGATAAACTTATTGATTTAATGATTGAGCCATACGAAGACTATATTTCATTTCTGTGTCAGATACCTGGTGTTTCCAGAAACTCTGCCATCATAGTTCTTTCTGAAATCGGTGTAGATATGAATCAATTCACCTCTACAAGACGATTAACTTCCTGGGCAGGTTTAACTCCATCAAGTAACCAGTCAGCAGGAAAGAAACGTGCTTTTATTGCGATTGCCAGAAAAATACTTGTAGCAGCATATCATATGCTTCTTACAGGAGAAATCTGGAATCCTGCAGACTTAGCAGAAGTTGAAACACCAGTTGAACAAAGAATTAAATACGTAAAGAACAACTTAAAATCAGATATTAAACAACTACTAGATATTGGACTTACAGTTGAAGAATTAACACTTATGATTCAGCAAAATGCCAATATTATAGCAACACAATAATCTTTATATTTGGGGAAAGGGGCTTTGCGCCCTTTTGTCCTTCTAACTTCTTCTTTTTATAAATTATATTTTCAGATTATCACCAATAAAATCGTAACACAATTCGTTTAATTGTCAATTTTGTAGCGTTTTCTGGGATGTTCGAAGCTTGATAATTAAGATATTCATTAATATTAGGGACAATGCTCCACATGTGTCGATACAAACATCTTTTATTTGTGGACTTCTTCCAGAAACAAAAGATTGATGCCATTCATCACTGCAAGCATAAAGTACACATGTAATCAAAGCACAAAGCGCATAATGTTTGATACCGTAATTTTTATACATGTAAAATGTATTGAATCCTAATAAGGCGTAAATTGTAAAATGAGCCAATTTGCGAATAAAATACATTGAAAAAGGCATAAATTGTAAAAAATATGCACTGGTTTGTGTGGATAGTTCTGCATTTTGGTTAGAAAAATAAAAAATTAGAGACATATTACAGAATGTGAGGATCGTAAATATATATTTTTTCAATGTTTATTCTCCTTTTGTTGAATAAATAAAGCATAATCAGCTTTTTTATAGTCTGGTTCTTTAAAGTAGTTGTGAACATAAATAAAATGGTAATCGAATACATTTGCCATATCAAAATCATCTAAAATAATATAACTTGTGATTTTATGCTCATTTATAAATTCTTGAATAGCTTTTGTGCGTGGAGAAATTAAAGGGGTAGATGCCTTTATGTATTTTCCTAAGTCAAAAATATCAAACAGAGTTTGTAACTGATCAAGGGAATATATAATTCTCCAGGAGCTTGTGATAATGATTTGAGCATCATATTTATTGATAAGTTTTTTTAGATAATCAATACTTTCTTTTGAGAAACATGAATAAACTTGATTGACTAAATATACATTTAATGTAGCAATCTTTGGATGATTTAATTTTTTTGATAAAGTATCTGGTAAGTTGTAATCAAGTCGATAATTATGTTTTTTACGATTTGGATTGATGACACCATCAATATCTAAAAATATACAAGGTTTCATAAGTAATCCTCCTTTTAATATGATAGTCAAAATTGTACTCAAGTTCAAATGTTGATATAATTTAAAAAAGGATGTGAGATTATGGAAAATAAAATTGTTCTTGTGACTGGGATGTCAGGTGCAGGTAAATCAAGTGCTATGAATGCCCTTGAAGATTTAGGCTATTATTGTATGGATAATTTTCCTAAGGAATTATTAGATAATTTAGAAGATTTACTTAGAAAAGATGAGACACATTATAAGTATGTAGCATTAAGTGTGAGTGCTATTGATTATCAGGCTTTTGTCAGTTATTTTGAAAATATAAATAGAGAACTACAAATTTTGTTTTTGGATTGTAGTGATGAAGAGTTGTTGTTAAGATATCGATTTACAAGAAGACAACATCCAATGATTGTAAATCATTTGGCCACAACACTAGAAGACGCGATTGAAGTAGAGAGAGATTTCTTAGATCATTTGCAGGAAAATTCTCAAAATACAATCCATATTGATACAACGAAACTAAGCACATCTGCTTTGGCTAGTCGTGTGCTGCATCGATTTAAAAGTGCTAAAAAAAGTGTTTTTACTGTAACTTTTCAATCGTTTGGGTTTAAGCATGGCGTACCATTAGATGGGGATATGGTTATTGATGTTCGCTTCTTGCCTAATCCATTTTATGATCCTTTATTAAGAGATAAAACAGGAAATCAAAAAGAAGTTTATGATTATGTCATGGATAAACCGGAAACGCAAGATTTTATTATTCGTCTAAAGAATTATTGTGATTTTGTATTTGATCAATATGAAAAACAAAATAAATCACATATGATTGTTGCGATAGGCTGTACTGGTGGTCAGCATCGTTCTGTTTCTATTTGCAACTGGCTTTATGATACATATAAAGATAAATTTCGTTGTTTTAAATCACATCGTGATATTGGAGTGGATGAAGAATGAAAAGAGTAGTTGTGATTGGTGGCGGCACTGGCTTGTCAAGCATGCTAAAAGGGATGAAACGATTGGAAAATGTTGAGTTAACTGCTATTGTTACGGTTGCCGATGATGGAGGAAGTACTGGGCGAATCCGTGATATTTACAATGTGCCTGCCGTAGGAGATATACGCCATGTTTTGTGTGCGATGGCTGATGAAGAAGATGAAGGATTCTTTTCGGATTTATTAAACTATCGTTTTGAAGGTAGTAAAGATATTGGTGGACATAATCTTGGCAATTTGATTTTCTTGGCGATGATCAACACGACGGGCTCTTTTATGGGAGCTATAGAATCGATTTCAAGAGTATTAAATGTAAAAGGAAATATTTTACCTAGTACACTTGATGTGGTTACGTTGTATGCCATGATGAAAGATGGTACTTTGGTTCGTGGTGAAAAAAATATTCCGACTGTTTACAATAGTATTGATCATGTTTTTTATAAAAATTGTGTTCACGCATATAAACCGGCGATAGAAGCAATTAAAAATGCAGATTTAATAATATATGGTATAGGTTCTTTATATACTTCGATTATGCCTAACTTGATTATTTCAGATATATCGAAGGCGATTGAGAAGAATCCTTGTAAAAAAATATATTTTTGTAATGCCATGTCTCAACCTGGAGAAACAGATGGTTATACTGTACAAGATCATATTCATGCAATTGAAAAGCATTCTTTTAAACATCCGGTAGATTTGGTTGTTGTGAATCGATCAAATCTACCAAAGAAAGTATTGGATATGTATGCTTTGCAAAAGAGTTATCCAATTTGTATTGGAAAAGAAGCGACAGACTATGCTATTATACAAAGAGATTTGTTGGCCTTGGATGAAAAAGGGCGTATTCGTCATGATCCAATGGCAGTTAAACAAGTCGTTGAAGAGTTGATCAAGGGGGTATAGACTTGTCCTTTACTAGCGAAATCAAAAAAGAAATTTGTAAAGAAGAAATCGATGCTCAAATGATGAAGGCACAATTATGTGCCCTTTTTCAAATGCGAGCAAGTTTACATATGAACTGGCAAGGGATGTATTTATCTTTTCAGACAGAAAATGCAACGATAGCAAAGCATGTATTTCAAATTATGAAAACATTGTATGATGTTGATCCGCGGCTTTCAGTGTTGAAGAAAATGCAATTAAAGAAAAATAACATATATCGTATACAAGTGTTTGATAAGGCTCAAGAGATTTTAGAAGATCTTCAAATTCTTACTGATTCAGGGTTAAGATACACTCCTAGCGTGAAGATGGTGCGTTCAGAAAAGATGGCTAGAGCTTATCTTCAAGGATGTTTTTTAGCAAGTGGTAGTATTAATTCACCAAAATCAAGTAATTATCATTTGGAGATGTCGAGTCAAGAAAAAGATTTGGCATTAAGCGTTCAAAAATTGATGCAACGTTTTTATTTACCGGCCAAAGTTATTGAAAGAAAAAGCGTTTATGTAGTATACATAAAGGCAGGGGATAAAATAGCTGATTTTTTACGCTTGTGTAATGCTTCAAATGCGTTGTTTGAATTTGAAGATTCTAGAATTCAAAGAGATTTCTATAATCAAATTACTCGTTTAGATAATTGTGAAGTAGCCAATGAAGTAAAGAGTTTAAAAGCTGCAAAATCACAATTAGAAGCTATTGAGTTTTTAGAAAGTCATTCGAAAAAGATGGTTATTCCGGAAAAAATCATGCATGCTATGCAAATTCGTAAAATGTATCCAGAGGCCAATTTAAATGAATTGTGTATTGAGTGCAAAAAAGAATTTGGAGAAGACATTTCAAAGTCAGGTATGAAACATCGATTGGCTAAGGTAAAGCAGATGGCAAAAGATCTCAAGGAGGAATTGAATGCTTAAAAAAATAGGAATTTTATGTTTATCTTTCTTATTGTGTGCATGCTCATCGGGTATTCAATTAAAAAAACAAATGTTTACGATTGAACTTGGAAAAGATATTTATGCCAATCCAACTTTATACTTAAAAAATCCACCACACTCAAGTAGAGTGAAGGTGATTTCGAAAAGTATTGGTATTGATAAGAAAAATAATCGTTTTATGACTTCGGGTATGGATTATTTAGTGGTTGGAGAATATGATTTTGCGATTCAAGACGGAAATAAAGAGTATCCATTTGTGATAAAAGTAAAAGACACTAAAGCACCTGTTTGCGCTAGTGAAGTAAGCCAAATTACAATAGGTGTAGGTCAAAATATTGATTGGAATTCATATTTTCACGCGACTGATTTATCGGGTGTTACTTTTGAGGCTAATGTAGATACATCATCTGCATCTACACAGGATGTACAAGTAAAAATTAGTGATCGATTCGGAAATTCTGTGACAAAAAATGTAAGTGTGGTCGTACAATAATGAAAAAGGCAGATAAGATATTAATTGTATGTATTATGGTTGTATCGCTTTTTCTTTGTATTCCTTTGTTTTTTACAAAAAATACAAATACATATGCGAGTGTATATGTGAAAGAAAAACAAGTTTTGCGAATAGATTTATCAAAAGACCATTCTTATGTAGTAAATGGAAAACTTGGTAAAGTACATATTGAAGTAAAGCAGAAGAAAGTTCGCGTAAGTCAGGAAAATAGTCCGCACCATTATTGTTCAAAACAAGGGTTTGTATCTGATACAAATGTTCCTATAGTATGTTTGCCAAATGAAACGGTTGTCAAAATTGAAGCAGAAGCAAGTCAGGATACGGTGATACAATGAATGTAAAAAAAAGTGTAGTTTTAGCTTTTCTTGTGGCAGTAGGTATTCTGTTGCAGCTATTAGAAAGCTTTGTAGGCATATTTATGATTGTTCCGGGTTATAAGATTGGTTTAGCAAACATTGCGGGATTATTTGCACTGTATATGTATGATGAAAAATCGCTGGCTTATGTTTCTTTGCTTCGCATTTTTTTATCTAGCTTAATGCAAGGAACTTTGTTTTCTGTTTCATTCTGGTTGTCGTTAAATGGTGGAATCTTGGCTTGTATTGCGATGATAATTGCTTGTCGAAGTAAGGCTTTTTCAATCTATGGTGTGAGTATATTAGGAGCAAGTTTTCACAATATAGGGCAGGTAATTGCGATTACCTGGATTTACCAGCAATATTTTATGCAACTCTTTTTGCCGATTCTTTTGGCATTGTCTATAGTGAGTGGTATATTAATAGCTGTAGTATGTAAAAAGGTGTTAAATCGTTTAAATGGAGGTATTTATGGGAAATTATAGTTATACACCAAAAGGTGTTTGTAGTCGACAATTTAATTTTGAAATTGAGAATGGTATCATTCAAAACTTTGAAGCTGTTGGCGGATGCAATGGAAATTTGAAAGGAATTGGTTGCTTATTAAAGGGCAGAAGTGTAGATGAAGTTATTAATGCATTGACAGGTGTAACTTGTGGAAATAAACCAACATCTTGTCCTGATCAAATTGCGTGTGCATTAAAGGCATATCGTGGCTGATCATTTTCTAGGGGCTTTAAAAGAAATTGAGAGGCGTGCTCAAAATAATATTCTTATATTTTCAGATGTTTTAAGTGAACGTTTAGATGTTATCGCAAAGAATATGGTGCTAAAACCTGTTTCAGATAATGATTATTTAAAATTGCTTGAATTGTATTATAAAAAGTTTTCTAAAGAAGAAAATAAACAAGGAATGTTATTTTGTCTTTTAAGAATGCAACAAATTGCATATTTAAAAGGGCATAGAGAAAAACAGAACGAGATAATAAATCTTGAATATAGTGAAGGCTATGATTCTGTAACAGAAGCTTTTTTAACAAGGAAAAGAGATTACTATAAAAACACATTAAAAAATATATTTCAAAGATTTATCTTGATGGATACGATTGCATATGTTTTACTGCTTGTTTTGTTTGTTATTGTATTTCATATTTCTTTTAAAATTTCGTTTATTTTGCTAATGATTTCTTGGACTATTGCTCTATTTTTTATAAAGAAAAAGGCTGTTCCTTATTTTTATGATACGCGTATTCAAGCTCTTTCGAAATACGTGGATTCCATTTTATTACAAATAGATCAAGGAATATTTTATAAAGTCGAGTAATCGACTTTTTTCACAAGTTCATTCTACAGACTTGTAAAATATTTCACAAATATGTTATTATTATGTTATGGGGTGATAAAATGCAAAATAGAAATGTGCCCAAAGCTACTTTACAAAGATATCCAGTATATTTAAAAGCTTTACGTAAGCTACAAAAAAACGGCGTAGAAAGAATTATGTCTAAAGAATTATCGAGTTTTGTTGATATTGAACCAACAACAATTCGACGTGATTTTTCGTTTTTAGGAAATCTTGGAAAACAAGGCTATGGATATGATGTAGATAAGTTGATCGATATTTTTAATAGTCAGCTTGGCGTTGATTTTGATGAAAAAATTATTTTAGTAGGTGCTGGTAACTTAGGTCGTGCTTTATTGAATTATAATAAATGGGATTATGTGGTAGGTGAAATTGCATGTGCCTTTGATGCTGATCCAGCAAAATGCGGAACACAATTTGGCGTTGAAGTGTATCGCATGTCAGAATTAGATACAAAGATTCCAGAAGGATGTCGAATTGCGATTTTGACAATTTCGCACGACGTTCAAGAAACAGTTGATAAGTTAGTTGAATGTGGAATCAATGGGATTGTAGATTTTACGCATCAGCATTTTTTGGTTCCAAAAGGGGTTGTCATTAAAAGTATTGATGTGGTATCATCTATACAAGAATTGGTATTTATTACAAATTCATTAGAAACAAAGGCGCAGAAATAGAAGTCGTCCAAAACAATCATTAAGAAGAGAGTCTTGTTAGGTGAAAATAGACAATGTGAGTATGGATTGATAACACCTGTGGAGTCGTGCTGGAGAAATTGAGTAGACAGCAACGTGTGGAATGCGTTAAATTCCAATTGAGTGCATACATACGTGTGATGAAACAGGATGGTACCGCGGTTATAATCGTTCCTTTTAATTAAGGAACGTTTTTTTATTTTGAAGGGAGAAACTATGTTAGTAAAAAAATTAAAAGAAACATTTGAACAGTGCGATGGACAAAGTATAACTTTGCAGGGTTGGGTTCGTACAAATCGTAATTCAAAGGCAGTTGGATTTATTGCATTGAATGATGGAACAACATTTTCAAATGTTCAAGTTGTTTATACAGAAAATTTAGCAAATTTTGATGAAGTTTCAAAAATTACAACTGGATCAGCTATGGAAGTTACAGGAAAGCTTGTATGTACACCAGACGCAAAACAACCTTTTGAAATTCAAGCAGAAATTATTACTGTTTTAGGATTGTGTGATCATGATTATCCTTTACAGAAAAAACGTCACAGCTTTGAATTTATGCGTGAAATTCCACATGTACGTCCACGTGCGAATACTTACTACGCAATGTTTAGATTGAGAAGTGTATTAAGTATGGCTATCCACACATTCTTCCAAGATCGTGGATTCGTTTATGTGCATACACCAGAAATCACGGGTAACGATGCTGAAGGTGCTGGAGAATGCTTTACAGTAACAACTCGTGATGATGCAAAATATGATAAAGATTTCTTTGGAAAACATGCGCAACTTACTGTATCTGGACAATTGCATGTAGAACCATTTGCGTTAACATATCGTAATGTGTATACATTTGGTCCAACTTTCCGTGCAGAAAATTCGAACACAACACGTCATGCATCTGAATTCTGGATGATTGAACCAGAACTTGCGTTTGCAGATTTAGCAGACAATATGGATTGTATTGAAGAAATGATTAAGTACTGTATCAATTATTGTTTAGAACATGCCAAAGAAGAAATGGAATTCTTTGCTTCTATGATTGATAAAGAGTGTATCAATCGTGTTACTCATGTGGCAAATTCGCATTTTGAAAGAATGACTTATACAAAGGCTATTGAATATTTAGAAAAGGCTAAAGATCAATTCGAAAACCAAGATATTTTCTGGGGTATGGATTTACAGAGTGAACATGAGCGTTATATTTGCGAAAAAATAGTTAATGGTCCGGTTTTCTTAACAGATTATCCAAAAGAAATCAAAGCATTTTACATGCGTGTGAATGATGACAATAAAACAGTTGCTGCATGTGATTTACTAGTTCCTTATGTTGGTGAATTAGTTGGTGGTTCACAACGTGAAGAGCGTTATGATGTACTAGTGGAACGCATGAAAGAGATTGGAATGGATCAAGAAACTTTACAATGGTATTTAGATTTACGTCGTTTTGGAGGATGTAAACACTCTGGATTTGGTTTAGGTTTTGATCGTATGTTGATGTATTTAAGTGGTGTTGCCAACATTCGTGATGTTCAACCATATCCACGTACACCAAGAAACTTAATTTTCTAAAGAATTAAACAGGTATCTCGTTGATACCTGTTTTCCTGTGTGATATAAATAAGGGGTATGAAAAAAATAAAAATTATGAATAGAAAAAAATTAAGCACAAAGATTATTGGAATAGTTACAATCGCAGTTGCGGTTGTTTGTGTTTTTTTATATGCATCAAGACCAACTGAAATAGATAAACTATCTGAGTCATACTTGGATCATGTAGATGTTGAAAAATTACAAAAAAAAGTAGAAAAAAGTTTTGAAGGAAATTATCTGATAAAAGATTATTTAGTGTATGGGGAGACACTATCTTTATATAAAAGTGAATATGGTTCTGTTGAAACAGACAAAATGCAAGGAAATAACATTGTTTTACGAAATGTTATGAATGATGCGATAACAAGTTTTACATTTAATGGAAGTATTGATTCAGGAATTGACTTAGGTTCTTTAAAAGAAGGTATTTATGAATTATATACATACAATCACTTTGAAAAGGAACGAATATATTTTAAAGATGCATTTAAAGCAAAAACTATTACAACTATGCGTCGTGATGAGAAAGTTAATGATGTTACTTTTGTTGCGGATAAAAATGCTTTAAAAAATCAAGATATTAAATTTAAAAAGAATTATGCTTTTATTATCGTAACAAAACACATTCCTAAATCTAATGTCTATGATGTGGTAATCGATCCATGTGGAAATGCAATGAATTATGTTTCAAATACTGTAGATTATGGAGCAAGTACATCCATATTAGATGAGCCATCTTCTTCTTTAGAATTTGCCAAGAGAGTTAAAAAAGAATTGGAAAAGAAAGGGTTAAAAGTAAAAGTTTTACGTAAAGAAGGAGAAACTCCAGGCTATTATGGTGCGGATGGACGTCCGGCAAGAGGATACAAAGTAAAGGCAAAATTATATCTGGCATTGGGTGCGAGTTATGATGAAAATGTAAATGCACCATACATGTTAACGAGTCCTTATACGGATGGTGGGTTAGCAAATACGGTTTCTTATTTTATGTCACAAAATGGGATTTCCTTATATGCTGCTCGAACAAATACTACACAAGAAAATGGTGTATTGAATGATTCGTTTTTATTAGACGATAATGGAAATGCTCAAAAGTATGAGTTTTATCCACAGTTAAGAGAAACTGGAGGTAGAGCTACTTATGCTGGGTTATATGGTGGAGATCTGACTAATTCGAGTTATAAAGATTCGTATGGAATGTATGGTTTGTACTTCGTATATGCTAGTGCTATGAATTCACAAAGTGTAGACTACTTTAATGAAAATGTAGATGCGATAACTAAAATACTAGTTAAAAGTATTGTTAGATACTTTGAAATATAAGGTGATGATATTATGAAACTACAATTGAGTGATATACAAAAGTCATTTGGAGCAAAGACTGTTTTGTCTGGAATAAACTTTCAAGTGCGAGATAATGAAAAGATTGCACTTGTTGGACGTAATGGTTGTGGAAAAACAACACTGATGAAAATTATATGTGGGCAAGAAAGCTATGATTCAGGTTCTCGTATGGTTTTGAGTGGTACAAATATTGGTTATTTGGCACAAATTACTTTTGTGAATGAAGAAAAAACAGTGTATGAAGAGTTATTAACGGCTTTTGATAAAGTTCGTGAATTAGAAAAACAATTAAATGCACAAGCTGAAATCTTAAAAGAAGATTCGAGTGAGAAACAATTAGCAAAATATGATATGTTGCAGACTCGTTTTGAAGCTTTAAATGGATATCAATATGAGGTGGAATTAAAGAATGTATTTTTTCATTTTCAATTTGATGAAAAAGATTTAAATAAAAAGTTATGTGAATTTAGTTCGGGACAAAAAACAAGAATTGCTTTAGTTAAATTATTATTAACGAAGCCAGATATTTTATTGTTAGATGAACCTACAAACCATTTGGATATTGCTTCTATTGAATGGCTTGAAAACTATGTGAAACATTATCCTTTCGCGGTTGTTTTAGTAAGTCATGATCGTATGTTTTTGGATCATGTTGTGGATGAAATTGTTGAAATTGAATTTGGAAAGGCACAAAGATATGTAGGGGATTATTCTCATTATTTAAAAGCTAAAGAAGAATATTTAAAGAAGAATCATGAGGCATATGTACGTCAGCAACAAGAAATACATCGCTTAGAAGATTTAATTGAAAAATTCAGATATAAAAAGAACAAGGCTGCCTTTGCGAAAAGTAAACAGAAGTATTTAGACCGAATGGATAGAATTGAAGATAGTTTTTCAGATACAAGTCAAATGAAGGCTATTTTTACTTGTGCTAGAAAAGGTGGCAAGCAAGTTCTTGAGGTAGATGATTTAAAAGTTGGTTATGATAAAGTACTGTCTGATGTATCTTTTCAATTACTGCAAGGACAACGTATGGCCATTGTAGGACCTAATGGGATTGGTAAATCAACTTTAATTAAAACCTTAGTAAAGGAGCTTCCAGCATTATCGGGAAACTTTAAATTTGGCCATCAAATTGATGTGGGTTATTTTAATCAGGAAAGTGCCCAGATGAAATCCAACAAAAATGTTCTGGATGAATTATGGGATATGGATCCAGATGCGACGCAAACACAGATTCGAAATACTTTGGCAAGCTTTTTATTTACACAAGATGAAGTGTTTAAAGAAGTCAATGATTTGTCAGGTGGAGAAAGAGTACGGTTAGCATTAGCAAAACTTATGTTAGAACATGATAATGTCTTGCTTTTGGATGAGCCTACTAACCATTTGGATATTCCAGCTAAAGAAGCTTTAGAATCAGCTTTGGAAAAGTATGATGGAACCATCTTGTTTGTATCGCATGATCGTATGTTCTTAAAGAAAATGGCAACTCGTGTATTAGAGATGGACTCTATCAGTAAAGTGTATGATTTAAATTATGAAGAATATTTGGATAAAAAAGCCAATAATACATTGATTGAATCGGTGGCAAAGGTTGAAAAAGAGATAAAGCCACAAACTGTATCTTTTACGGATTTAAAGGCCATTAAAAATCGCGTTGCTAAACTTGAAGTCTTATTAGATGAGGCGGAGCAAGATTTAGAGGCTATGCGAGAATTAAGGTATGAACCAGAGTATTATCAAGATTATCGTAAGATGGAAGAATTAGATGCGAAAATTGATGATAAGCATAATGAAATAGCCGCCTTAATGAAGGAATGGGAAGAAAAAATGGCTATGATGGAATAGGGGTGCCGTTTGACATCCTTATTTTTTTAAAAAAAGTGTTGCGTTAAAAAATATGTTGTGGTAATATATATGGGCACTGATAAATGGACTCTTAGCTCAGCTGGCAGAGCAACTGACTCTTAATCAGTGGGTCTGGGGTTCGAATCCCCAAGAGTCCACCATTTATGTGTATAAGTCGATTGAGTCGACTTTATTTTTTTGAAAAAAATATTGCATATATCATATGTGTATGGTATTATCAATAAGTAAAAGAAATGGAAAGATAGAAGCACCCCTTCTCACCTGATGTCTAGAGGGACATAGGTTCACAGCCAATTCAGTTTGAATTCGTTTAAAAGAGTGATGGGTGTTGAATGCACCCATTTTCTTTTTGTGAAATTTAAAAAAGGATGGTGTCGAATATCAATAACAGAAAAGTTGCCCCAAATAATGTAAACGATGATTTGTTTAACGAAAAGATTCCGTTTAGAGAAGCTCTTGTCATCAATGCGGATGGAGAACAATTGGGAGTTATGTCAAAAAAAGAAGCATTGGACATTGCATACAAACAAAATTTAGATTTGTTGTGTGTTGCACCCAAAGCGCGTCCGGCTGTGTGTAAAGTTTTAGACTATGGTCGCTATCATTTCGAACAACAGAAAAAAGCTAAAGAAGCGAAACGTAAACAACATGTTGTTGAAGTTAAATCTTTGCGTTTATCACCGATTATCGATACACACGATTTTGAAACAAAAGTTCGTCAGACGTCAAAATGGATCGAAGCGGGTATGAAAGTAAAGATTGATATGCGATTCCGTGGTCGTTTGATCACTCGCTTGGAAGTTGGTCGTAAGATCATGAATGACTTCATCGAAGCTATGTCTGAAGTAGCTGTCGTTGAAAAGAAACCTTCAATGGAAGGTAATACGATGTCAACTGTGTTGGCACCTAAAAAGAAGTAAGGAGGACTAGACTATGCCTAAAATGAAGAGTCATAGAGGATTAGCAAAACGTGTAAAAAAGACAGGTTCTGGAAAATTAAAGAGATCTCACGCTTATACATCTCACCGTTTCCATGGAAAGACTAAGAAACAACGTCGTCACTTAGCTAAACCAGGTACTGTACATGCTACAGATTACAAACGTATTAAGGAAATGTTAGTTAAGTAATTAAGGAGGATATAAAGAATGGCAAGAGTTAAAGGTGGAACAGTTTCACGCGCTCGTAGAAAAAAAGTGTTGAAACTTGCCAAAGGATACTTTGGATCAAAACATACATTATATAAAACTGCAAATGAGCAGGTAATGCATTCGTTCAGATATGCATACAACGATCGTCGTAAGTTAAAAGGAAACATGCGTAAAATCTGGATTACACGTATTAATGCAGCTGCACGTATGAATGACTTATCATACTCTCGTTTAATGCACGGATTAAAATTAGCTAATATTGCTATCAACCGTAAAATGTTAAGTGAAATGGCTATTCACGATGCTGAAGGCTTCACTAAACTTTGCGAAGAAGCAAAAGCAGCTTTAAATGCATAATTAAACTGTCGTAAGACAGTTTTTTTATTTTTGTTGACAAAACAGTTTAGATAGGGTATAACTAAAACAGTTAGAAGAAACTAACTAACGCTAAATGCAATTATGGAATCGCTCTTTTCACTTGTTTAATAATTTATTAGATTTCATAAGTTTTGGACATTTTTAAAAAATGTCCTTTTTTGTTTACAAATTTAAAAAGTAAGACTATACTAACTGTAAGTTAGAATCAACTAATTCTAACTTACATTCATAGTTCTAAGGAGGATATATATTTATGAAAGACGGATGGAAAAACAAAACAATGTGGACATTTATTGGAGGTGCAGCTACTGCATTGGCAGGGTCTAAATTTTTAAAAAGCAACACAGCACATGATTTAGCCGTTAAAGGTTTAGCTGGTGGAATGAAGCTTAAATCGGATACAACTTATAAGTATGAGACAATTAAGGAAGACGCAAAGGATTTATTAGAAGAAGCCAAAGTTCAAAACGAAGGCGAATAAAATGAGTAGTTTTACTATTGCCCATGACATTCCGGGTCGAATGCGAATTCGCTATGGAAAGAATAAGTTTTCTAGTGTTCAGGGCGAAGTTTTAAAAAAGGATCTTTATGCATGGCCCATGATTGAGAGTGTGGAGGTCAACAATGTTACGGGTAGTGTTTTGATGTTGTATGACAAAGCACAAAAAGGCTTGTTACTGAATAAACTAAAGGATTTAGATATCCAATATCTTCAAAATGCAGATACTTCTTCGATTGTAGTCCATTCACAATCACCAGAAGCTATTGCGATGAATCGAGAATATATGAATCGGTTCTTTAAGATTATTGGTAAACGTTATTTCATTAAATGGTTTTTACCAATGGGACTTGGAAATGCGATTACGATTTATAAGTCGATTCATTTTATTAAAGAAGGATTAGCTTCACTTTTCCAATGTAAAATCAACGTTCCTTTATTGGATGCCACAAGCATTGGTGTAAGTTTAATTCAAAAGAATTATACGATTGCTGGAAATATTATGATGTTACTAAATATTTCGGATTTGTTAGAAGATTATACACGTAAAAAAACAAAATTGGAATTATCCAATAGTTTATCGATTCAATTTGATAAAGTGTGGATTTTAGAAGATGGTGTTGAACAAGAGATTGCTATGTCTAAGCTTCAAAAAGGGGATGTAGTCATCTCACAAATGGGTTCTATGATTCCAATCGATGGAGAAGTCGTGGATGGAGAAGCAATGATCAATGAATCTAGCTTTACGGGTGAACCTCTTTCTAAACATGTAAAGAAAAATGACACTGTATTTGCAGGTACTTTAGTTGAAGAAGGAAAACTGTTTATTCGTGTTCGTAATTTACAAGATGAAAGTCGCATTAGTAATATTGTTAAGATGATTGATACAAATGAATCATTAAAGGCAAGTATTCAAGCTAAGGCTGAGCATTTGGCAGATTCAATTGTTCCATTTAGTTTTCTTGGTTTCTTTGGTGTTTTAGCCTTGACAAGAAATGTAACACGCGCAACCTCAGTATTGATGGTGGACTATTCTTGTGCCATTCGATTATCGACTTCCATTGCGGTTATTAGTGCAATGCTTGAAGCAAGTAAACGAAATGTTTTAGTAAAAGGTGGTAAGTATTTAGAGGCAATCAAAGATGCGGATGTGATTGTCTTTGATAAGACGGGTACTTTGACAAACGCAAATCCAACCGTAAAGAAAGTAGTTCCTTTAAATGGGTATATGCGTGATGAAGTATTAAGGATTGCAGCTTGTCTTGAAGAGCATTTTCCTCATAGTGTAGCCAATGCGATTGTAAACCAGGCAAAAAAAGAAGGTTTAATTCATGATGAAGAGCATGCCAAAGTTGAATATATTATTGCGCATGGTATTGCGACAAGTCTACATGGAAAGCGTGCCATTATTGGTAGTGATCATTTTGTGTTTGAAGATGAAGGTATCGAAAAAACAGAGGATATCGATGATGTCATTCATTCACTTGAAAATGAAGGTGCAGGATCTCTGATTTATCTTGCGATTGACAATCAAGTGGCTGGAATCATTAGTATTTATGACCCAGTAAAGGCTGAGGCAAAACAAGCTATTCATAATTTAAAAACATTAGGAATGACTAAAGTCGTTATGTTGACAGGGGATTGTGATAGTGCCGCAAAAGCAGTGGCTCACGAATTGGATTTAGATGATTATCGTGCATCAGTTTTACCAGAAGATAAGGCTGCATATATTCAGATGTTGAAAGATCAAGGTCATACTGTCATTATGGTCGGAGATGGAATCAATGATACACCAGCTCTATCCACGGCAGATGTTTCTATTTCTATGCAGGATAGTTCAGATTTAGCTCGAGAACTTGCGGACATTACACTTGTTTCAAGCAATTTAAATGAACTGGTAATTCTTAGAAAACTCGCAATGCACTTGTTTGATCGAATTCATGCGAATTATCGTTTTATCGTGGCTTTTAATTCAAGCTTGATTGGACTAGGTGCTTTAGGCTTAATGAGTCCAAATACTACAAGCTTATTACATAACGGAAGTACGTTTGCGATTGCAGCATCGAGTACACGTAATTATTTATAAGGAAAAAAGCTGGAATTTCCAGCTTTTTTTATAGTTCTTTCGATGTATATCCAACGTTTGATAACATATTGATGAGTTCATCTGTTGGATGTTGTTGTTTAGATAATATAGTCACTGTATTATCTTCAGTGTTAACTTTGGCATAAAAGCCTTCTTGGCTATTGAATGCATTTTCAATAGTACGAACACAATTTTGACAGTGAATGTCATATACTTTTAAAACGGCTTTGTAAGGGTAATGCTCTTTGTTTTTATCTTTTACTCTTACTTTTTTTATGGTTTCACTGCCTCCGCAACATCCTGAGGTGGCTCTTTTTTTTGTGGAACGAATTCCAATACAGATAATAATAACTAAAATGACACATATAATAATTGTTGGTAAGTTCATAATTTTAATCCTCCAATGAAAAAATACACCAAACAGTTAGAATAGTCAAACCGAGTTAATCTTGTGTAACTTTTTGTTGACATTGCTTTATTGTAAGAGTAAACTAACTGTGTTAGAAGAGTCTAACCAGGAGGGTTCGATATGCCATTATCTTTTGCAGATTTAAATTCGGTCAATACAATCAAAAAAATTGGTGGTTCTAAAGAACAACAACGACATTTAGAAAACTTGGGATTTGTACCAGGGACTGTGATTGTGGTTGTGAGTAAAACCAATGGAAATGTAATTGTGAATGTTAAAGAAGTTCGAATAGCCATTAGTGAAGAACTCGCAAGAAAGATCATGGTGTAGAAAGGAGTAATTATGACTTTAAAGGAAGTTTCAATTGGTCAAACAGTGACTGTAAAGAAATTGTCTGGTCAAGGAGCAACAAAACGAAGAATTATGGATATGGGAATTACCAAAGGAGTGACTGTTACGGTTCAAAAGGTGGCGCCATTAGGAGATCCTATTGAATTAACAGTTCGTGGATATCAATTATCACTTCGTAAAGCAGACGCTGAAATGATTGAAGTAGAGTAAAGTATAAAAATAGGAGGGAATTATGTCAATACAAGTCGCATTAGCCGGTAATCCTAACTGTGGTAAAACCACATTATTCAATGGTTTAACAGGTGCTACACAATATGTGGGTAACTGGCCAGGGGTTACAGTTGAAAAAAAAGAAGGAAAGTATAAGGAAGATAAAGATATTAAAATTACCGATTTACCAGGTATTTATTCATTATCACCATACACTTTAGAAGAAGTTGTATCACGTGAATTTTTATTAAATGG
The DNA here is from genome assembly GCA_900547815.1 of uncultured Solobacterium sp. GTDB lineage: Bacteria > Bacillota_I > Bacilli_A > Erysipelotrichales > Erysipelotrichaceae > Holdemanella. The sequence goes on along the minus strand of URHY01000009.1, from coordinate 23,503 downwards.
GAATGTGGATGTTGTTTTAAACATTATCGATGGTTCTAACTTAGAAAGAAATTTATTCTTGACAACGCAAATTTTAGAGTTGGGTATTCCAACAGTTGTTGCGATCAATATGTTAGATGTCATTGAAAAAAGAAAAGATACAATTGACTATAAAAAATTATCCGAAGAATTAGGTTGTCCTGTATTACCAATTTCCGCATTGAAAAATACAGGAATCAAAGAATTGATGGCTCAAGTAAAAAAGGCAGCTAATACTCAATTTGCAGCTAAAAATATTTATGCAGGAAAAGTATTAAATGCCTTGAATACAATTGAAACAAGTTTACCTTCAAGTATTGAAGCAAGTCGTCGTTTCTTCTATGCCGTTAAATTATTTGAAAGAGATGATAAAATTGAAGCAGCTATCAAGTCAAAGGCAGATGCTAATATTATTGAAGCTTGCGAAAAGTCAATGGATGATGATAGTGAATCAATTATTACAGATGCTCGTTATACATATATCACAAGTGTAATTAAAGATTGTTACAAAAAAGGATCTAAAGAAGTATTAACTACTTCAGATAAGATCGACCGTATTGTCACTAACCGAGTTTTAGCACTTCCAATATTTGCCCTTGTAATGTGGTTTGTATATTATATTTCAGTAACTACAGTAGGAACTATTGTAACTGACTGGACAAATGATGTATTGTTTGGTGAAATTATTCCTCCTGCAGTGGATAGTTTCTTAACTTCAATTCAATGTGCAGATTGGTTACATGGATTGATCGTGGATGGTATTATTGGTGGTGTAGGTGCTGTCATTGGCTTTGTACCACAGATGCTAGTATTATTCTTCTTCTTAGCTATCTTGGAAGATTGTGGATATATGGCACGTGTTGCCTTTATCATGGACCGTATTTTCCGTAAGTTTGGATTATCAGGAAAATCATTTATTCCTATGTTGATTGGTACAGGTTGTGGTGTACCTGCTGTTATGGCAAGTCGTACCATTGAAAGTGATCGTGATCGTAAGATGACAATCATGACAACAACATTCATTCCATGTGGTGCAAAAATGCCAATCATTGGTTTAATTGCTGGTGCTATTTTCCATGGTGCTAGCTGGGTAGCTCCAAGTGCTTACTTTGTAGGTATGGCAGCTGTTATTATTTCTGGTATTATGTTAAAGAAGACAAAATTATTTGCCGGAGATCCTGCTCCATTTGTCATGGAAATGCCAGCATACCACACACCTCGTGCAGTTAATGTATTAAGAAGTATGTGGGAACGTGGTTCAAGCTTTATTAAAAAGGCTGGAACAATTATCTTATTATCTACAATCGTATTGTGGTTCTTACAAGGATTTGGATGGGAAAAAGGTGCATTTGGCATGGTTGATGATATTGATCATTCAATTCTATCTTCAATTGGACAAACATTCGCATGGATCTTCTCACCACTTGGTTGGGGCGATTGGAAAGCTGCAGTTGCTAGTGTAACAGGTTTAATTGCCAAAGAAAATGTTGTCGCAACATTTGGACAATTATATGGATTTGCTGAAGTCGCTGAAGAAGGAAATGAATTCTGGGGACAATTATCTGCAAGCTTTACACCATTAGCTGCCTATTCATTCATGGTATTTAACTTGTTGTGTGCTCCATGTTTTGCAGCAATGGGAGCTATCAAACGTGAAATGAATAACACAAAATGGTTCTGGATTGCCATTGGATATCAATGTGGATTCGCTTATGTATGTTCACTGATCGTTTATCAATTAGGTAGTTTATTCAATGGTGGATCTTTTGGATTTGGAACGATTGTAGGATTTATCTTATTGATTGGTTTAATTTATTTATTGGTTCGTCCATCAAAAGAAAGTGAAACTGCTGAAGTTGAATTTGCAGTAAAATAATGTAAAAGGAGGGGTTTCCATGAATCTATCAACATTTCTAGTTCTATTGGTTGTATGTGCATGTGCAGGTTTAGCTTGTCGAAGCATTTATAAAGATAAAAAGAGTGGAAAATCAAGCTGTGGTGGTAGCTGTGGACATTGCGGCTCTCATTCGATGTGTGAAAATCCCAAGGCATTTTTTGATCAGATAAAAAAAGAACAATTTAGTAAATAAGAGCATCGAAAGGTGCTCTTTCTTTTGGTATAATAGGTGCAAGAATCGAGGAAAATTAAAATGAATTTAAAAGAAAAATATGCAGACTTAATTGTTCGTTCAGGCTTGAATGTTCAAAAAGATCAAATAGTAGTTGTTCGTGCTAACGTAGAAATGAATGAATTTGTTCGTTTGATTGTGAAATCATGTTTTGATGTTGGCGCAAAAGATGTAATAGTTCGCTATAGTGATGATGAAATCAATCGTATGCGTTATTTATCAGGCAATCGTATGCCTTATGATTATGAAGCTTTATTCCATAATGAAACGGCTGAAAAGGGAGCTTGTTATTTGAGCTTAGTTGGTGAAGATCCTGATGGAATGAAGGGGATAGAGCCAAAATTAATGGCAAATTATCGAAAGGCATTAAGAGGAATGACACAGCCATATCGTGATAAATTGGATTATATGCATGCAGCATGGTGTGTGGCCAGTGTTCCAACTATGGCTTGGGCTAAAAAGGTATATCCAGAATCAGAAGATGCCTTATCGGATTTGTGGAATGCTGTATTAAAAATTAGTCGTGTAGACGAAAAGGATGCCAATGAAAACTGGAATGAGCATCGTGCATCTTTTGATAAGCGAGTTCATATTTTAAATCATTTAGATATCGAAAGTGTTCATTATACAAATTCTTTAGGAACTGACTTAGTAGTTGAACTTCCAGAAGGTTATGTATTTGCAGGTGGAGGATCCTTTTTAGATAATGGTAACTACTATTTTCCAAATATTCCTACGGAAGAAATTTTTTCTGCACCTAAAAAGACGGGTGTAAATGGTAAATTATATAGTGCTTTACCTTTGGCTTACAACGGTGCAATCGTAAAAGATTTCTGGTTTGAATTTAAGAATGGACAAGTTGTGGATTATGATGCCAAAGAAGGAAAAGAGGTTTTGACTAGTATTTTAGAAACGGATGAAGGGTCAAAATATCTTGGTGAAATTGCCTTAGTTCCTTATGGATCGCCTATTAGTGCATTGGATACTTTGTTTTATGAAACATTGATTGATGAAAATGCTTCATGTCATTTTGCCTTGGGTGCAAGCTATAATGAATGCATTGAAAAGGGTTTAGAAATGAGTGAAGAAGAATTGTTGGAACATGGTATGAATCAATCGTTTACGCATGTAGATTTCATGGTAGGAACCAGTGATTTATCGATTGAAGCTACATTAAAAAATGGTAAAAAGATCCATATTTTCAAGAATGGTAAATACACAAGTGAATTTGACGAATATACATTAAATTAGTACAATATTATAATTGGAGGGATATTTATGGCAAATGAAAATGAAAAGAATCCCAGTGCTTTAGAAGAGCTTAGACGTCTAAAAAGAACGGATCGAATTAAATCTTTAGATATACATGAACCAGAATTACATGATTTTAATGCTGAAAACATTTTCCATATTGATGAAGAGCCAGAAAAGAAAACCATCTTTGGAAAACGAAGTGCAAGAACACATGTAAAAATCAATGAGAATATTTTTGACGATGAAGTTGCAGAGTCAGTAGATATCACACCTAGTACTTCAATTGAAGAAGTAGAGGCACCTATTGAAAAGCATGTTGTGGAAGAGCCAAAAGTAGATGATAAGCCATTGGTTGAAGAAGAACCAAAATTCATTGAAGAAGAACCAAAAGTGGTTGAAGAACCTGAAAAGATTGTTGTTGAAAACTTAGATGTAGATGATGAACCTAAAAAGATTGTTGTTGAAAAATTGGATGTTGATGATGATTTTACAACAGAATCAATTGAAAACGAATTGAAGTCTTTTAATGCGAAACCAATTGAGGAAGAACAACCAGTTCAAGAAGTATTGGATGATGAAGAAGATTTTGAGGATGAATATGTGGATGACGATGAAGGTGAAGATGAAGATCTTTATGAGGAAAGAAAGAAATTCTTATATGCGGAATATCCAAAAATAGAACAATATCTTCAAGATAAATCTAGTGAAGGTTATCACTTTGTGCGTCAAGAAGGAAAGAAATATTTCTTTAGAAAAGGTCAGCCAAAAACGTATTATTATTCAATGAACTATTTTGTGGATGAGCCAGATGCAGATCAATGGCGCGATTGGGAATCTGATGGATGGAAATTGGTTTCTAAATCAGATGGTAAAAAGAAAAGTGATGCGGGTTGGTTTACTTTTAGAAATGAAGAAGAAGATGGAGAATATCGTAAAGAAATTGATAATGATTCAGAAAAATTCCGTTTCTTTAAGAAATATTCAAGTTCATGTCGCTCAACAATGTTCTTAGTGTTTATTTGTATGGCATGTTGCGTTGTGACAGGACTATTACAAGTGTATTTCCAAGGCTATTTAGCAGGAATCGCATTATGTGCAGGTCTATTCTTAATTTCATTTATTGTATTCTGCATGTATGGCAGAATGCTTAGAAAATCTAAGAAGAGGGCTCGTGAATTAAAATCTAAATTAAGGATTCGTGAAAGTCGTGCAATCGAAGAAAGTAAAGATTTCTATGATACTTCTGAAAGTGAAGAAGAATTAGATACAGATTGGAACACTTTAGAACAGCATACGGGTAAAGAAAAGAAACATCTATTCAGACGTGTAGATCGTGAAGATGATGAGGATGAAGAGTAAAAAGGAGGCAAATTTTGTCTCCTTTTAAACTGTCATAATTTGTACATATTGTTTGTAATGTGATAAAACCTCATCATCAATGGTGTTGTCGGTAATTAAAGTGTCAAAGTTAAATAGATCATAATAAATATAGAAGTCGGCACGGTTGAATTTCTTGTTGTCAGCCAATAGATATTTATTTTTAGAATTATCTAATGCGATCTGTTGCGATTCACCTTCCTCTAATGAATAGGTTGTGATGGATGAATTGTAGATTCCGTTACAACTGATAAAGGCTTTATTATATTTTAATTTACCCAATACTAAATTTGTGATAGGACCCACAAATGTATTTGTGTTATCTCTGTAATCACCGCCAGTTAGTATGACTTCAGTAGGAGCGTGATTCACTAATATATTAAATACGGCAAGGCTATTTGTGATAACACGAATGTTTCTTCCTGTAAGTTGTTCAGCCAAAAATTGAATGGTTGTACCAGGACCTAAAAAAATAGATTCTCCTTCTGAAATAAGAGTTGCTGCTTTATGGGCAATTCTCTTTTTTTCTTCAATTTGCACAGACGATTTTTCAATGTGACTTAATTCGTGGTCCATTGAAAAAGAAAGGCTTTGTGCTCCACCATGAACTCTAAGTAATTTTCCGGATTTTTCTAATTCATCCAAATCTCTTCTTGCGGTCATATCCGACACACCTAATTCATCCATGATTTCTTGAATGGTAATGATTCCATTTTGATTTACTTTATGTGCAATTTTTACTAAACGTTCTTTTTTTAACATATTGATATCCTCTTCTATGTTAGACGATATCATTTCAAATATATTTAGTCAACATAATACAAACAAAAACAAACAAAATAAAGTTATATATTACTTAAATATGACACAAATGTTTGATAATAATAAATATATGTTTGAAAATGTTGACTTATTAGAAGGAAATGCTTACACTGAACTTATATGAGGTTGATTACTTTTTAATGCAAGTAAATGATTTTAAGGTTAGGGTGGTTTCGTAATGTACAAAGGCGTCATATTTGATTTTAATGGAACATTGTTTTTTGACAATCCAAAACATATTTTGGCATGGTCAAAAATATCACAAGATATTCGTCATCATGGAATTGATGAAGAAGAACTTCACGAACATATTAATGGTGTACCAAACAATAAAGTTGTTGAATATATGTTTGGTGGAACGTGTGATCCATCCGAAATGGAAAAATATTCGCAGTTAAAAGAAGAATATTATCGTCAATTTTGTAAAGAAGATCAGGCAACATTTCATTTAGTAAAGGGAGCCGAAGAGTATTTTGATTATTTAAAAGAATCAAATATTCCATTCACAATCGCATCTGCATCTATCAAGCCAAATATTGATTTCTTTGTAGAATCGTTTCATCTAGATAAATGGATTGAGCCATCTAGAATTGTCTATGATGATGGAACGTATGAAAATAAGATCGCAATGTTTAAAAAGGCAGCTCATAATATTGGAGTTAAGATTCAAGATTGTTTGATTATCGAAGATAGTGTTAGTGGGATTACAAATGCTTATAAAGCAGGATGTCACAATATAGTCGTTGTGGATTCTGCCAATAAAAAAGAAGAATACCAAAAGCTTCCTGGAGTTGTACAAGTGATTGATTCTTTTGAGAATTTTAAATGAGAGCCATTCATACCAGAATGGCTTTTTTGTATAAATAAAACATCAAATAAACAAAAACAAACAAATAATCATTGTTTAAAACCTAAATCCAACATCTATGTTTAAATTGTTGTTTGAATATGTTGACATAGATAAAGAAAACGCTTACACTAAAACCGAATGGGCAAATCTTAAATTTATAACCATATCTGCATAATATTGATGATGAGCCGTATATAAATAAATGAATAATTGATCATTATTTTTGTGGATAGTGTAGCAGAAAAAGGGATTTGGCTGTAATAAAAATGATTGATTTTGTTTATATGGAAGGAGAACAAATGAACACAAAAATTAACCAGTTATTAGAGTATGCTTTAAAGAATGGAATGATCGAGAAATACGATTATGATTATTCTGCAAATTTATTGATTGATCTATTTGGCATCCAAGAATTTAAAAGAGAAGAAGTAGAAGACTGTTCTATCTATGAGATTTTAGATTTCATGTTAGATTATGCGGTTGAAAAAGGTATGATTCAGAATACTGTAACTGAAAAAGATTTATTAGATACTCGCATTATGAATTGTGTAATGCCTAGACCTAGTGAAGTCGTGCATACCTTTAAGAGTCTATATTCTTTGAATCCTAAAGATGCAACAGATTACTTCTATAAGTTGAGTATGGATTCAAACTATATCCGTAAATCAAGAATTGATAAGAATATCAGTTTTGCACATTTCTGTAAATATGGCGATATTCAAATTACGATCAACTTGTCAAAACCAGAAAAGGATCCTAAGGAAATCGCAAAGACAAAAAATGCCGTAAGTACTTCATATCCTGCATGTTTATTATGTAAGGAAAATGTCGGTTTTGCCGGAAACTTAAATCATCCAGCTAGACAAACACATCGTATTATTCCATTAGATTTAAATGGACATACATACAATTTACAATATTCACCATATGTGTACTACAATGAGCACTGTATTGTATTTAATAGTGAACATACGCCAATGAAGATGGATCGTTCTACATTTGAGCATTTATTCGCATTTATTGATAAATTTCCACACTATATGATTGGAAGCAATGCAGACTTACCTATCGTTGGTGGATCGATTTTAAGTCATGATCACTATCAAGGTGGAAGACACCATTTCCCAATGGAAGACGCAAAAGTTGTTAAGAGCTATACATATAAGGATGTACAAGTGGATATGCTTTACTGGCCATTATCAACACTTCGATTAACATCAAAATCGAAAGAAAACATATTGGATCTAGCTACTAAAATCTTTGAAACATGGTGTACATACAGTGATGAAAGTTTAGATATTATTGCCAATGAATCTGGCGTTCGTCACAATACAGTAACGCCAATTGTAAGAAAGAAAGATGGCAAATATCAAATGGATGTAGTTTTACGAAATAATCGTACTACAGAAGAATATCCATTAGGTATCTTCCATCCTCACTCAGAGCATCACCATATTAAAAAAGAAAATATTGGTTTGATTGAAGTGATGGGATTGGCTATTTTGCCAGCACGATTAAAAACAGAGTTAGAACAAATTAAATTATGTTTATCTGGAAAAGCAGATTTTGATTCTTATCCAGAACTTGAAAAACACAAAGACTGGTATGAACACTTGAAGACATGTTCTTATACAAATGTGGATACATTCATGGAAATGGAAGTCACAAAGAAATTCGTATCTGTATTAGAGAATGCCGGCGTATATAAAATGGATGATGAAGGGATGGACGGCTTTAGCCGTTTTGTAAAGACATTATGGTAGAGGTAAAAGAAAGATTAGAGAATGGAATTGATGTATTATCGATTTCAAATTCACATTTAACTGTAGAAGTTACAAACTTTGGATGTACTCTTTTAAAGATTGTAACGAAAGATAAGAATGATCAAGACTGTGATTGTATTTTAGGATTTGAACATGTTGAAGATTATCAAAAACGAGATGGAACCTATTTAAATGCCTTAGTTGGACGAGTATGTAATCGTATTGAAAAAGGTACATTCACAATGAATGGGACAGAATATCATGTGCCTATTAATAATGGACCAAATTCACTACATGGAGGTATTGAGGGATTCTCTTATAAAGTATTTGATTATTCTTTAATTGAAGATGGCGTTAAATTCCACTATGTATCAAAAGATGGAGAAGAAGGCTATCCTGGAACATTAGATTTCTATGCGATCTATTGGCTAGATGAATCGAGTTTACACATTCAATATAGTGGTGTTAGCGACAAAGATACGTTGATCAATATCACAAACCATGGCTATTTCAATTTAAATGGATATGCATCGAATATTGATGATCATACGTTACGAATTTCAGCATCTAAATTTGGTTGTGTAGATTCAGATGGATTATATACAGGTGAATTAAGAGATGTTAAAGATACGGCATTTGATTTTAATACAGAAAAAAGAATTGGAGATTTTATTCATTCAGAGGATGAACAATTAATCATCGCAAGAGGTTATGATCATCCATATGTATTTGATACTAAAGAAAATCAAGTGTGTTTATACAGTCCATTAAGTGGTATTGAACTAAAAGTATCCACAACATATCCAACGGCACAAATTTATAGTGCGAACTACTTAGATGGACAGACAGATAAATATGGTAAGATTATGCATCCACAAGATGGATTGTGTATTGAAACAAGCTATATCGCCGATTCGATTCATAAAGAAGAGAATCCAAAAGTTTTATTAAAAGCAGGACAAGTATTTGAAGAAGAAACAACATATACATTCGAGGTAAGAAAATGAAAACAACAGAAATTAAAGAACAAGTAGTATCCGGTAAATATGATGCATTAATTGAAGATCTATATGCAGATCCAAGTTTATTGGACTATCAAAAACAACGTTATGTCGCTGCACTAGATAAATACCAAACATTATTTGGAGATGATGAGGTGAGTATTTATAGTGCTGCTGGAAGAAGTGAAATTTCAGGAAATCATACAGACCACCAACATGGTTGTGTGCTTGCAGGATCAATCAATTTAGATGCGATTGGAATTGTATCTAAACAAGATCATGTAATTAAAGTGATTTCTGATGACTTTGACATCAAACCAATTGATTTGAATGATTTAGATAAAAAAGAAAATGAAATCGGAACAAGTGAAGCCTTGATTCGTGGTGTAGTTTCTAAATTAAAAGAATTAGGTTATAACGTAGGTGGATTCAAAGCTTTCATTACAAGTGATGTATTAATGGGGGCTGGACTATCAAGCTCTGCAGCATTCGAATCTATTATTGGTACAATTATTGATGGATTATACAATGATATGAAGATCGATATGGTAACGATTGCCAAAGTGGGTCAATATGCAGAAAACGTATATTTTGGAAAACCATGTGGATTGATGGATCAATGTGCATGTGCTGTTGGTGGACTTATTTCCATTGACTTTAAAGATACTTCAAATCCAATTGTAAATAGTGTGAATGTTGATTTCTCAAAATATGATCACAGTTTATGTATTGTAGATACAAAGGGAAGTCATGCCGATTTAACAGATGCCTATGGTGCTGTACCACAAGAAATGAAAGAAGTTGCTCACTATTTTGGTAAGGAAGTTCTTCGTGAAGTGGATGAAGATGAGTTCTATGCAAATATCGCAAACTTAAGAACGGCTTTAAATAATGATCGTGCAATCTTAAGAGCTATTCATTTCTTCAATGAAAATAATCGTGTAAATACATGTGTAGAAAGATTGAACAACGATGATTTTGAAGGCTTCAAGGCATTAATTCAAGAATCAGGAAATTCAAGCTACAAATTCCTTCAAAACGTATATGCAGACTTTGACTATAAGAACCAGGCTGTATCTTTAGGTTTAGCTATGTCTGAAATGATTTTAAAAGATCATGGCGTATGTCGTGTTCATGGTGGAGGTTTTGCCGGAACGATTCAAGCCTTTGTTGAAAATGGCTATGTAGAAACATATAAAGAAGAAATTGAAAAAGTATTTGGAAAGGGAAGCTGCCACATCTTAAAAGTAAGAAAACTAGGTGGCTGCAAGGTTATTGACTAATGAATATTTTAGTAACAGGTGGAACCGGATATATTGGTAGTCATATTTGTGTTGAATTATTAGAGAGTGGTTATGATGTTGTCGTAATTGATGATTTCTCCAATTCAAAACCAGATGTATTGGATTCAATTTATAAAATCACAGGAAAGCATGTTAAGTTTTATGAATTTAACGTGTTAGATGAGGAAAAGACAGAATCTGTATTTAAGGAAAATAAATTGGATGCGGTGATTCATTGTGCTGCTTTTAAAGCGGTTGGTGAAAGTGTGCAAAAGCCAATTGAGTATTATACAAACAACTTGATGACTACTTTAGTAGTTGCCAAAATGATGAAGAAATATCATGTTCCAAGTATTGTATTTAGTTCAAGTGCAACTGTTTATGGAGATCCTGAAGTGGTTCCTTTAACAGAAGACTGCAAGCTTGGTGAAACAACCAATCCATATGGTTCAACAAAAGCGATGATGGAAAGAATTTTAACGGATGTGCAATTCGCCAATCCAGAAATGAGTGTAACTTTACTTCGTTATTTTAATCCCATTGGAGCGCATGAATCGGGTTTGATTGGTGAAAATCCAAAGGGAATCCCCAATAACTTGATGCCTTATATTATGAAGGTGGCTACTGGTGAACTTCCAGAACTTGGTGTATTTGGAGATGATTATGATACACCAGATGGAACGGGTGTTCGTGACTATATTCATGTGGTCGACTTGGCAAAGGGTCATGTATTAGCGATTGAAAAGTACAATACACCAGGTGTACATATTTGTAACTTGGGAACAGGAAAAGGATATAGTGTATTAGATATTGTACATGCCTTTGAAAGAGTAAATGGAATTAAGATTCCTTATGTGATCAAACCAAGACGTGCTGGAGATATTGCGACTTGCTACGCAGATCCTACAAGAGCTAAAGAACAGCTTGGCTGGGTAGCTGAAAAGAATCTAGATGATATGTGTAGAGATACATGGAATTTTGCAAAACAGTTTATTAAATAAATTAAAGAAAACAGGCAGCCAATGATTTGGCTGCCTTATTCAATGAAGCATTGATATTGATTTAAGAAAGTTTCTACATTGATTCGAACGAGTTTATATGTGACTTTCTTATCAATTGTTAGAATGATATAAGATCCATGCCAATCATCTCTAGGTAAAGTGATTGAGCCTGGATTTAGAATTAGACAATTATTGTAGATTTGCTCTTTGACTAAATGTGTATGTCCATAAAGATAGATATCGGGATGATGTTGATCGATATCTTTTTTTATTTCATCCAAACCTTCATCTCCATGTGAGAAATGGATGCGTTTGCCTAAAATAGTTAATCTTTGGCGTATGGGTAAATCTAATGTATCATTGTTTCCTTTGACACATATAAAGTTATTTAAATCATTAATGTTTGTTGCTTGAGAATCTCCTAAATGAATGAATTTCACATTATCTTTATAGAGTGAAGAATAGATGTGATAAAGAATTTTTAGGATATCCGGATTGCCATGGTTATCCGAAACGATTATGATTCGCATGTGTAGGCATCAAAATAGTCTTCATAAACTTGAAGATTATCTTCGCTATGAGCTAGAGCTGCAAAATAAGTAGACTCTTTGATTGCGCCCAATTCTACATTTTCCATTGGTTCTTGAAGTTTGTATTCTCCATCTTTTCCTACGGCCCAAATGTTTTCATTGTGATGATCTACATCTGAAAATTTATGCAACATTGTTGCGATAGCCATTTCTTCGGGATATAAACACATCTTAAATGTATTTGAACAATAGGCTAGATTATCTGCCAATGCTTTAGCACTTTCATGTGTTAATATAAACCAAGGATAGCTGACATAGATTGTGTCTTCAATTTCACGTTTTTTAAAGGAATGAACAAGACTGGATGTCATTTTATTCATGGCACGAATGGTTTTAGATTTTTGGAAATCATAAGAGTTTGTAAAGAAGGCATAGTTTTCGAATCTTTTCTTTACTTCTTCATTATTATCTGAATTATCCACTTCATAATAAATGTCTTCGTCTTCATGTTCTTCTAAATATTCGATAAGTTGATTTTTTGATTTTGTCGGAATCATACCATCTGTCATTACGATGAAACGATCATAAGTAAAGGATCCGTCTTCTTTTTCATATTCCAAAGCATCTTTCATCAATAAAATAAAGCCTCTAGGTAGTGACATATCAGCTGGAAGGGCAGTTTGTTGGTGATGAGCAACATGCAACTGTGGTGTATCACAATAGGATAGAATTAAATCATCACGTAGATCATCATCGTTTACCATCAAGTAAACATCATCGCCTTGATTGATCAATATATCTAGGTTTTCTGTTATTTCTTCAAAATTATTTTTCATATAGTGCATTAAATAAGCAATTTTCATGGAATTCACCTCACGAAATATTATAACATTTTAGCATCGTATGATAAAATACATTTATGGAAAAAGCAATATTGATTGGTGTACAAACATACACAAGCCATTCTTTTGAAGAAAGAATGGAGGAAATGAAAGAATTAGCTCTAGCCTGTGATATTGAAATTTGTATGAGTGTATCACAAAATTTGGAGCATCCTCATAAAAAGTATTATATGAATCCTGGTAAGATTGAAGAGGTCAAACGTATTCTTGAAGATCAAGAATGTAGTATGGTTCTTGTATTAGAGGCTATTTCGCCTTCTGTACAAAGAAATCTATCGGATTTTTTTGATTGTGAAGTCATGGATAAGAGTGCTTTAATTTTAGAAATCTTTGCCTCTCGTGCAAAGACAAAGGAGAGTATGCTTCAGGTTGAATGCGCAAGACTTAAATATTTATTGCCAAGACTTCAAGGAAGCTACAAACATATGGATAGACAGCGTGGTGGTTCTAGAAACAAGGGAACAGGAGAAAAGAAGATCGAACTGGATGCGCGAAGAATTGAAGGTAAGATTCATTTTGTCGAAAAAGAATTGGATAAGATCCATACGCAAAGAAGTGTACAGCGTAATCAGCGTAAAAAAGGTATGGTTAAAAGTGTAGCACTAACAGGTTATACCAATGCAGGTAAATCAAGTATTATGAATGGATTTGTGAATGAAGAGAAGTCTGTATTTGAAAAGGATATGTTGTTTGCGACTTTGACAACTTCAACACGTCAAATTGAAACAGAGAACCATAATGTATTTACTTTAAGTGATACAGTTGGCTTTATTAGTGATTTACCACACAGTTTAGTACAAGCCTTTCATTCTACACTTGAAGAAGCTGTGGTTTCGGATTTGATCTTAAAAGTCGTGGATATTTCAAATGAACATAAGGATAGCAAACTTCAGGTTTGTGAAGAAACATTAAAAGAGATTGGTTGTGAGAAAGTCCCCTACTTGTATGTCTTTAACAAATGTGATCAGACAAATATTGAATATCCAAAACGTGTAGAGGATCGTATTTATATTTGTGCTAAGGAAAAGTCGAGCATTGCGTTTTTAAAGCAGGAAATTGAAAAGGAATTATTTCATATGGAAACTTTACATGTCGTGATTCCTTATGAAAAGGTAAGTGTACTTGACTATATTCATACCAATGGTAAGGTGCATAGACAGGAATATAAAGAGGATGGTATTGAGGTTGATTTTAGTATTCAACAAGATTTGATTCATCGAGTAGACAGGTTATTACGAATATAAGAAAAGAGGAAGAATCCTATAATAGGTGTTCTTCCTCCATTGTTTTTTCTAGAGCTTTTGCCGCTAATAAACAAGTGTTCATACATTTGATGTTTGGATCTGTACTATGATGTAAAGGTTTAATGTGTGCACAATCTAAATTGCCTAATAGTTCTTTAAAGTTACGTGTATGTTTTTGAATCAAAGGTCTTAATTCTGGTAACATTTCATGTGCTTTTGTCTTACATACCATTTTTGATAGGGCCGCAATCGATCCGACTAATGCGCCGCATGTACTTCCAATAAACATGCCACCACCAAATCCAGCCATTATTTTCATGTCTTCTTCTGAAATATCTAATTGATAGGTTTCATTGCAGGCATGAAGTAGCGTTTCTGAACAATTGTATCCGCTTTGGTAATATTTTTTAACGTTTTCCTCAAGTATAGTCATAAATAGCCTCCTACAAGCTATTTTAACTTTTCTTCCATCCAAAATCCATTAGAATTTCATTTACATCTTCTTCAAATGTTGCGAAATGTATTCCAAGACTTTCTAGTTTTTCACTATCTAAACGATAATCTCTGAATCGATCTTGGTATCGTTCGTTGTTTGGTAAAATGATTTCTTCAATGAGTTCATCACTTGCGCCTAAAGCTTTAGCCACATATTTTGCGGATTCATATGTGGTCATAGTGTTCTTGGATGCCACATGATAAATGCCTGGTTCAAGTTCTGTGATTTTATCAAATTGTGTTGCCAAATGCTTGGCATATGTCATACCACGTCTTTCATTCACAGTAAATAATGTTGGAGTATGGCTGATTAATGCATTCATGACATTTTTAATGATGCTTGGACTTGCTTTGATGCCTGGATAGCTTAGTCCCATCATCCATGTAAAGCGTAAGATGATCGCATCATCCAATTGTTTTTGAATCAATTCTTCACATTCGATTTTATTTTGTCCATATACAGTCACAGCACTTAATGGTTCGTCTTCTTTAAAAGGACCGTGATTTTCTTTTCCGTTGAAAGCTTGTTCGGTTGAACAGAAAATCAATTTGGCACCTTTTTCTTTACAACAATCAATGATAGCTTGGGTACTTTCTACATTGATTTTATGAACTAAATCTGGATGTTCATTGCAGAAGGCTGTAGTTGCATTGGCAGCTGTGTGAAAACAAATATCAAAATCTTGAGATGCTACAAATCTTTTTACGTCTTCAGGATTTGTAAGGTCTGCATCCTTTCTTGTCATGCAGATCCAGTTAAAGTTATCTTTTTGATACGCTCTTACTAAGCTTGCGATATAGCCATTGGCTCCGGTAACTAAAATTGTCTTCATAATTAGTCCTTTCTAGGATTTGACACTAATAGGTGTGCTCCTTGTTTGATTGTGATTTTTTTGGAAGAAAAAGGAACAAACATGCTGTCGTATTGTGGTAATACAATTTCTTCACTATTCCATACGATTGTACAATCTGCATCAATATTGGATAGAATCATGTAATGTTCATCACATGTTAATGTAATATCAGAATCAGCATAAACTTCATCTACAGTAAAATTAGGACAATCTCCAATTCGGTGTGTTTCATGTTTTTGTGGGACAAAAGTAGGTTTTAAATTGAAATTTGTGACATCAAAAGATTCTTTTACATGTAAAGGACGTATTTTTCCATCTTTTCCTTTACGGTTGTAGTCATAGAAACGATAGGTTGTGTTTGAGTTTGTACCTACTTCTAAAGCTAAAATGTCTTTTCCTAAGGCATGAAGCATACCACTAGGAATAATAATGTAGTCTCCTTTATGCACTTCAACTTTATTTAGATATTTTTCAATATAGTTGTTCATTAAAGCATTTTTGATTTCATCTGCATCATTGATTGTGGTTCCAGCAACTAGAGTAGCGCCTGGTTTGGCATCTAGAATATACCAGCTTTCATATTTTCCGTAATCATTGGAGTGTTCTAGGGCATAATCATCTTCAGGATGAACTTGAATGCTTAAAGCATCCTTTGTATCTAGATAAGCCAATCGCAATGTTTCATGAAGCGTAAAGCCTTTACCTAACACTTCATCCGGATTTTCTTGAATCATTTCCATTAATGTTTTATCTGTTCCAACAATTTTGTTTGAACAATAAGGGTGGGCACTGACTTCCCACCAAGTTCCATAGTCTTCATCGATGCCTCTAGCTTTAGAAATGTGGTTGGTTCCCCAAATTGTATAATCAGGAATGGGTTCTAATAAAAATGGCTTCATATTATTTTTCCTCGGCTTCAAATTCTTCTAAGATTTTTAGTGATGAGCTTGTTCCAATTCTTTGTGCACCTGCATCAATCATGGCTTTACATGTTTTCCAATCACGAATGCCTCCGGCCGCTTTGACTTTTACTTGTCCTTCGACAGTTTCAACCATTAATTTTACATCTTCTAAAGTGGCTCCGCCAGTTCCAAAGCCTGTGCTTGTTTTAATGAAGTCTGGTTTTACTTCTTTGGCAATTAAAGCAACTTGTTTGATTTCATCTTTTTCTAAATAACAATTTTCAAAGATGACTTTAGAAATGACGTTGTGTTCTCTACAAATAGAAACAATACTTTCCATTTCTTCTTTAATGTAGTCCCAGTGGTGCATTTTAGCTTGTCCTATATCAATGACATAATCGATTTCGTCAGCTCCATCTTCAATCGCAATCTTTGTTTCGGCAATTTTGGATGCTAGACCAGCTTGTCCTAAAGGAAAGCTAATGGCAGCTCCTACATGTACGTTTGTTCCTTTTAATTGTTCTTTACAGAATTTAGTCCAAGTTGTATTGATCGCAACCATAGCGGCTCCGATTTCTTTGGCTTCGTTACATAATTTTGTAAGATCTGCTTCAGTTGCATAAGGTTTTAAAAATGTGTGGTCAAAATAATTTGCGAGTTGTGTTTTGTTCATAATTGTTTACCTCTCTTTTACGGTTTCATTCTAGAACGAAAAAAAAGAGAAGTCAAGCAAATGTTATAACATTTAAAAAGGAATTGTTATATCATTTCAAATGTACTGCATTATGATATACTTATCTTAGAAATGGAGAATGATATGACAGTATTAGATACAAGTATACCTTATGAAAAAGTATTGATGGTCATGGCGCGCAAGACCATTCGTAAAGAAATCGAATTAAATTCGGAGTTTCATTATGTAGAATTTGATGAATCATTAAAAGAAGCTTGGTGTAAATTACAGACAGAGGTTTGTTTATTTGAAAATCTAGAAGAGGCAAGAAAGAAATGGGATAGTATGCTTACAAGAGATAAGGATTTCTTTTCGAAGCATTTCTTGTTTGTCGCAAATGAAAATAATGAACTCGTTGGCAGTGCAGGACTTTGGTTTGGAAATGATTTTGAAGAAAGTAGACTTCGCATTCATTATGTGGCGGTAAGTTTATCGGCTCAACATAAAAAGATTGCGCAGGCCATGCTTACAAAACTTTGTATGATGTACGATACAATTCCAAGTAAGTATCCATTGTATTTGGCAACTCAATCGCAAAGTTATGGAGCTATCAAGTTATATTCAAGACTTGGTTTTACACCGTATTTAGGGGCTTATAAGGGTTGTACAGAACAAAAGAGTAAGAATGCGTGGCAAAATGTCACAGAAATTTTGAGGAGTAAGTAATGAAAAGATTAATTAGCGCAAATGCATCCGAAATTTTAAGTATGAATGCACAAGAATTGAAACAGAGTATTAAGGCAAGTGAGGGGCGTGTCATCTTGTCTGAAAATGTAGCGCCTAGAGAAAGTTTTATTGGGGATATCACAAATGCAGAGATTGCCAGAGCTTTTGGGGCGGATATGATTTTGTTGAATTGTTTAGATGTATTAAATCCATATATTTTTGGCTTAGAACATAATAAAGATAACTTTGTAGATGAACTACATCGTTTAGTAGGACGTCCAATTGGGGTGAACTTAGAACCGGTTGATTTAGAAGCTGAAATGTTAGAGGATCGTTTGGATATTGCGAAGGGTCGTCAATTAAATTTGGAAACAGTCAAAAGATTAGATGAAGTTGGTTTTGATTTTGTATGTCTTACTGGAAATCCAGGTACGGGCGTGACAAATGAACAAATTGAAAAGGCAATCTCATTCACAAAAGAAAATTTCTCCGGATTGATCATTGCAGGAAAAATGCATGGTGCTGGATCGGATGAGCCAGTGGCAGATCTTGAAATCGCAAAACGCTTTGTGAAGGCAGGGGCAGATGTTATCCTAGTTCCTGCTGTTGGAACCGTTCCAGGATTTGATATGGATGATTTAAAGGCAGTATGTAAAGAAGTGCATTCTTGTGGTGGTTTAGTTCTTTCTGCGATTGGAACGAGTCAAGAAGGATCTGATACAGATACAATTAAGGATATTGCGATTATGAATAAGATTTGTGGTGTTGATATTCAGCATATTGGAGATGCAGGATATGGTGGAGTGGCTCCAGTAGAAAATATCATGGCTATTAGTAAAGCTGTAAGAGGAGTACGTCATACCGTATCTATGATGGCTCGTTCAATTAATCGTTAATATGGAACAAAAAGTAATTCTGTTAGCTTGTGCTGCAGGCATGAGTACAAGTCTTTTAGTAACGAAAATGCAGGAAGTATCAAAAAAAGATAAGATTTTTGCGATTCCTGTATCGAAAGTAGATCAAAAAGTAAATGAAGAGTCTATTGATGTCATTTTAATTGGTCCTCAAATTCGCTATATGGAAAAAAGAATTAAAGAAAAAATGGCAGTAAAACACATTCCTGTCGGTGTCATACCAATGGAAGATTATGGGCGTATGGATGGGACTAAAGTATTAAAGTATGCATATTCATTGATGAACAAGGGCTGAGGAATCAGTCCTTGTTGTATAATTTGAGTTTGTAGGAGATCAATCATTATGATTAGAGAATTACAAAAAGCAGATATAAATAAAGTTACAGATATATGGTTAGATACGAATGTGACAGCACATTCTTTTATTTCTTCGCAATATTGGCAAAATAATTTTGAATTAGTGAAGGAATTGCTTTTGCAGGCAACTGTTTATGAGCAGAATCAAGAAATACAGGGGTTTATAGGGCTAAATGATGAATATATTGAGGGTATTTTTGTTTCAAATGAAATGCAGTCGCATGGCATAGGAAAAGCTCTTCTAAATTATGCAAAGAATAAACGGAATAAATTATTTTTGAATGTATATCAAAAGAATCTACGGGCAATATCCTTTTATCAAAGAGAAGGATTTGAGATTCAGCATAGCGGCTTTGATGAAGCTACCAAAGAAAAAGAATATGTAATGGCATGGCTAAAAAAATAGAATCAGGAATTTGTCGATGATATTTAGAATATTAACCAAAATAAAATGGTGTTGACTTAATAAAAAGGAGAATTTTTATGAAAAAATATGTTGTGTAAATGATATGCCCGGTGTGGGAAAAATTGCTTTATCTGCAATGATACCGATCCTCTCTGCAAAAGGGATCGATGTTGCTTCATTGCCAACTGCGTTGGTGTCTAATACTCTTGATTTCGGAAAGTTCGATATTTTAGATACCACCGATTATATGGAAAAGACCGTTGATATTTGGCACGATCTTGGCTTTAGATTTGATTGTATTTCCACGGGTTTTATGATTAGTCCTAAACAAATTAACATTGTTGAGCGACTAATCAACAATCAGGACACAGACAATTTGTTGGTTGTTGTAGATCCGATTATGGGTGACGAAGGAAAACTATACAATGGTATGACTGATAATAACGTGGCGATTATGAGAAAGCTTAGTTCATACGCAGATATTCTGATTCCTAACTTCACTGAAGCGTGTTTCTTGACAAATCATTTTTACAGCAGAGATACTTTAAGTCAGGATGAAGCAGATAAATTGATTGAGAGAGTGCGTCAGCTTGGTAGTAAATCGGTTGTCATTACAAGCACTTCTGTGAATGGTGAAAACTGCGTTATTGGCTATGACCACACAAAGGATGAGAACTTCAAAATTGGATTTGAACTGATAGACGTTCGTTTCCCTGGAACAGGAGATATCTTTTCCGCAGTTCTTGTCAGCGACGTGCTGAACGGTGAGTCTTTGTATGATGCCACCAAACACGCAATGGAAACGGTAAGAATCATTATTATAGATAACCTCGATAAGAAAGAAAAATTTTTCGGTGTTGATATCGAGCGTTACATAAGCGAGGGGAAATTATGAAGATTAAAATAACTTTGGTAGAACAAAAAGGCACTTGTCCTTGCCACAGAGGACACAAGGTTGGAGATACTTTTGATTTTGACACAGAAAGAGGAAAGCTGTGTCCAATGGCTGCTCACGTTCTTTTTCCTATGATTGATATCTTACGCTATGGTGGCGAGTTAAAGAGCAATGTCTTCTGCTGCCCGGATGTAGATACAATAAATGTGTTCAAAATTGAGAAGGTAGATTAATAGATAATTGACAAATACGAATTTTTGGAGGAACAAACATGACAAAGAATACTATGATTTTTATTCTTTTAAACATGATATACCTACTTATTTGGTATGCAACAAACAAAATAAGAAGCACTAAAGTTGGTAAAGAACTAGACAATGGGTTTGAATTTTACAATAGTTTAAACACTAGTGATAAAGAAAATTATTGGAAAGAAGATACTAAAATTTTAAATCTTTTCTTTGTACTTTTCATAATATCTATGGATATTTCCGTTATTCTTCTTTTTAACGAAAATAATCTTTGGATATTTTCGTTAGTTGCAGGATTAATTATTTCATCAGTTGTTGCAATAATATTGAGTATTAATCTTAAGAAGAAATACAAATAAGCGAATAAATTATAGTTTATGATCGTATAGATTAAGACAAAGCGTATCTATAAATGAAAGGCTGAGAGATCAGTCTTTTTGTATAGTTTTCATATTTAATGGTATACTTTAAAAAATAGATAAAACCAAATTTAAGGAGTAATTATGGCTTTTGATTTTAAGAAAGAGTATAAAGAATTTTATATGCCTAAAAATAAACCTGTGATTGTAAATGTTCCTGAAGCAAATTACATTGCGGTCAGAGGTGAGGGCAATCCAAATGAAGAAGGTGGAGCATATCAGCAGGCAATTGGCGTATTGTATGCGATTGCTTATACTTTGAGAATGAGTTACAAAACAGATTATAAAATTGAAGGATTCTTTGAATATGTAGTTCCACCACTAGAAGGATTCTGGTGGCAGGATGATATAGATGGTGTGAATTATGCAGATAAAGATTTATTTCATTGGATTTCAGTCATTCGATTGCCTGATTTTGTGAATGAAAAAGATTTTGAATGGGCTGTTGAAACAGCAACTAAAAAGAAAAAAATAGATTGTTCATCGGCAGAGTTTTTGAAGATTGATGAAGGTTTATGTGTTCAAATCATGCACTTAGGATCTTTTGATGATGAACCAGCTACAGTTGCACTTATGGATGAATATTTAAAACAAAATGGATATGCGAATGATATGAATAGTCAAAGACTACATCATGAAATATATTTGTCGGATGCAAGAAAGGTTGCACCGGAAAAATGGAAAACAGTCATTCGACATCCTATAAGAAAGATTTAGATAAATTGGAATTTGGAGGGAATAAATTCATGGCATTAAAATTAATGAAAGGCAGTTTGCAATACAAAAATCAAATTATAGAAATGATTAAAGAATGGAAATCGTATAACGATACCCATAACGCAAATACTTCGCCATGGGCTATATTTAAAAATGATTATGATGATTTTGAATATTATCTAAATAATTTAGAAATATCAACTGCGGATGATGGGTTTGTTCCTGATTCTACTTTCTTTTGCTTAGATGAAGACCGGGATACCATGGTTGGTGCTGTTAATATCAGACATCACTTAAACGAATATTTATTGAAATATGGTGGTCATATTGGAGATGGTATAAGACCAAGCGAAAGAAGAAAAGGTTACGCAACCAAAATGATCAGCTTGGCTTTAGAAGAATGCAAGAAACTTGGTATGGATAAAGTTTTATTGGTTTGTGATAAAGACAACATTGGTTCTGTCAAATCAATTATCAATAATGGCGGAGTATTAGAAAACGAAGTTTTAAAAGAGGGTAAGCTAATACAAAGATATTGGATCATGTTGTAAATGTAAATTCCTGTTTGCATACTTATGGCTGATATATTTTAAAGGTCGAATTCGCAAAGTTCGTTGTAAAAAGTGTAGATGTACAACAAAAGATCGTTGTAAAAAGTGTGGTTTGATAGCGAAAGTTCGCTGCATTTTTTGTGATTCAGCGGTATGCTATTTTCAAATATTGTGAGATTTATCTTTGATAACTTCCAGTTTGTAACTGCTGATTATTTTGAAAGGAAAAGGATGTATGGATTGTAATGTTGCAGAAAATATAAATACACTCGCAAAATTCTTGGGAACAAGAGATATTGATGCGTTGAATCAAGGAGAATTGTTTAATCGATATGGAATTCATCAGGTAGATGTGATGGTTTTATTTGGTGGAAGTATTCTTGAAGGTGGCGATGTTTTAGCTAGTGGAATTAAAAACTTCGTTGCGAAAAAATATATTATTGTTGGTGGAGCAGGACATACAACAGATACACTACGTCAGGTTGTTCATTTAGAATATCCAGATATTGAGGCAACGGATTTATCAGAGGCAGAAATATTTCAAAAGTATATTAAACATGTATATGGATGCAAGGCGGACTATCTAGAAACCAAGTCTACAAATTGTGGCAATAATATTACGTATCTTTTGGATTTATTGAAAGAAAACAATATTTCTTTTAATAGTATCATTCTAAGTCAGGATGCTTCTATGCAAAGGCGCATGGCTGCAGGATTAAAAAAATATGTCAAGGAGGATGTGACAATCATTAATTATGCTACTTATTGTGCTAAAGTATTGAACCAGAATGATGAATTGGTTTATGAAGAAGATTTACATGGCATGTGGCCAATTAATAGATATGTCAACTTGTTGATGGGAGAAATTCCTAGACTTTCAGATGATGCGAATGGCTATGGTCCGAATGGAAAGAATTATATTGCGCATGTGGATATACCCGAAAATGTGAAAATAGCTTTTGAAGAATTGAAGTTGGTTTTTGGAAGTGAAACAAGAGAAGCAAATCCATTGTATGCATCAAAAGTAATTAAAAAATAGTTAACTGCATTATTTGAAAAGTGGGTAAAGAAGCTAAGAATTCGTTTAGTCGAATTCTTTTTTTGCATTTAGCACCAGTAGTTACGCATGAAAAATAAAATGGCTTAAATAAACAAAATCGGAAACTCTA
>URHY01000008.1 GCA_900547815.1 uncultured Solobacterium sp. | reverse complement strand
GTATAAGCGTGGGTTCATCATATTTGGTGTGGTATCTTTAACTATGGGAAACTCCACTTTCCCATTTTGATACAGCCTGTCTTGAAACACCTAAAGACTCTGCCACAAATTCTTGAGTCATTTTACATTGCGTACGATATCTTTTAATCACTTCTCCAAGTGACTTTGCACTCTCTGTTTTCTCTTTTCTAACAGGTTCAGATTTAATATATTTCTTTAACGCCCTAACAACCAACACAAATAAGTATATAAATGCGACACCAACTACAAAATACATCAACAAAAAAATATAAGCTATAAATACAGTTGCCTTCATAATACACATTTTCTCCTTTTCACCATCATTATACGGTAATTCATTGCGGTTGCTCTACCAACTATTTGTCAACTTTACACTGCCATCACATAGATTTGACAAGGATTATTTTCATCCCACAACGAATTCAGAACTTCAAATTCTTTAAATCCAAGTGAAATATAAAATCGATTTGTACGATCATAATCTTCATACATTCCCATCTTCACCGTTTTTACCTGAATAAACGAATACCCACTTTCCTTTATACTTTCCTTTGCGTATTCAAATAGTGCTCTTCCAATACCTTTACGATGATATTCTTTTAACACACCCATTACAGCAAGTTCAATTGTATCTTTACCCGTTTGTTTAAGATACAAAAATCCAACAACCTTATCTTTTTCCATAGCACAAAAGAAATCTTTTCCTACGCTATCAAGAATATATTTTTCTCTTGCTTCTACAATCCCAAACCACTCAGGCAATGCTTCTAATATAGCTCTTGTGATTTTCTTTTTTTCTTCATCATTTATAACTTTAATAATCTTCATATTCATACTTCCTTTACTATTGGCTAAAAATTAAATCTAGTTTATATACACTTTCTCGCAAAGCCATGATAACCTTGATCAAACAATTCCTTTAGTCTTGCATATCCACCTAATTGCCACTGTTTAGCTAAATACAACATTCCACACATACATGCATATTTATCATAATAATTACCGAAGTTAGCATCATAAACATATTGTTCTTGTGATTTAGAATTTGTTTCCATCAAAGCTAATTTCATTTTTTGTTTAGATTTATAATAAACATCTTCTAACTTTTCCCATTCAACACTATTAATTTCTTGTTGATTATAGGATACAAGATGTGCAAAGCCTTCATTAAACGAAATCGCATCGAGTTTATCTATGTAATTTCCAAAATGTTCACTCTTTTCAATATCTGTATAATATTTTCCAATCAACACATGAAATAATTCATGAGTTAAAAGGTTCTGCGAAAGTTTAGATAATGAAATCTTTCCAACATACTTTTCCCAACACAACAAATCAAAAACCATATGGTGTCTTCCATTTAAATCTTTAAGTACAAACGCATCATTGGGTTCTTTACATCCTACAACTAAATCCAAAATAATATCATCTAAATCATTTTGCCAATCCTTAAACAAGGTATCCCAGATTCTTTTGTTGCAAGGAATAAAATCGCATATATGATTTATGATTTCATCTTTTATCTTAGAAACGATTTCTGCTTTATCTTTTTCAGGCTCTTGAAATATGCTTCTATCGGCCTGCCTATAAATGAATAAAGATGAGAATTTACTAATATTTTCCCCATTTAAATAAGCATCCACAATTTCGGTATTTATAATCATATTCTATTCTCCTATATATAGAAAAACACTACAATTGTAGTGCTGCTATTTCTCATATTTATCTTTCTTACAAAAGCTTTTAAAAGGACATCTTTCACATTCTGGATTTCTTGAATGACAAAGATAGCGACCAAAAAATATAAAGTCATGATGACCTTGATTCCATCTTGAACGATCGATTTTTCGTTTTAATTTTTCCTCAACCTTTTCAACCGAATCATTATATTTGGCTAAACCCAAACGCTTACTGACACGATTGACATGGGTATCTACCGCAAAGCTAGGAATATCGAAAGCTACACTACGAACGACATTCGCTGTCTTTCTTCCAACACCTGCTAAAGACATTAAATCCTTATATGTGTAAGGTACTTGTCCATGATATCTTTCAACTAAATCTTTACTTAGATTTGAAATGGAGCGAGCCTTATTACGATACAAACCAATTCTTTTAATATATAGCTCTAATTCAGAAACTGTAGCCTCTGCCATCTTTTCTGCCGTAGGATACGCCTTGAATAATGCAGGCGTTACTTTATTAACCATCGCATCCGTTGTTTGTGCACTAAGTACCACCGCAACAATCAATTGAAATGCAGATTCATGATACAATTCACACTTGGCATTCGGAAAAATCTTTTCCATTTCATCCAAAATTTCATTCGCATTCATCGCTTACCATTCTCCAAATCCTCAGTCGACAAGCCTTTTTGTTGCCAATTCTGTAGAATTCTTTCAATATAATTTAAATCACAAACCTCATTACATACAGCCTCATTTAATGCACAAATCACACGACGCTCATCATACATACTTGCCATATCAATAATTCTTTGCATTTCCGATGAAGATAGTGGACGCGCAAACTCCATCTCAAACTGTTCTAATAAAGAACGATCGATGGCAGTGTTATTTGTATTTGAAAGTTCAAAGATTCCTTCTATATTAAAAATCAAAGATCCATTCGCATAATCTAAAGTTAAATAGCCTTTATCTGATAATTCTGTAAAAATATCTTCCACTTCATCCACACTAATCTTTAACTTTTCACTAATCAATTCATGATCAATTGAAATATGCTGCTGGTTGAAAAAATCAATCAACAATACGACTAATATTTCTTTTGGTTCTAGAACAAGATCTTGTAGATGATCAATGATCCAAGTTCTACGATCTACATAAGGTGCATTAAAATCAAAATCAGCCATTATTGTATCTTCCTTTCATAAACACGTTCAAAACTATCATAATCTAAAAGAATCATTTTATTTGATCCACGAACTTCATATACCGGATTGTTGTAGCCATACCCAAGTACAATTGATTCACATTTGATCTTATAATTCTTTTTCGCAATACGCTTTGCCTTTTTATAATTCAAAGTCTCGATATCTCTTGAAGTAATCAATTTAGACTTTGCATTATACCAATATAAAGTCGTATCATCATACCCCTGATACGTTGTGTAATCAAAGACATGCTCACTAATTCCTTTTATATGTTTGTTTTGTTTTTCTATTTTCTCAACTCTTTGCGCATAAATCTGTTCCTTGACACGATTAGGTCCACTAATAAACTCCGACCAAAGCACAAGTAATATAAGAACAAGAATGATAACTAATCCAAGTGTCGTTTTTGTTCCATGTTGTTTTTTATGTCTACGGCTTAGTTTCATCCTTATCCCTCCTTTTTTACTATATACGCATCAACCAGTTTTCAATTAATTTAGCCGATTGTGCACTTGCCTTAGAAACATATGTAGAGAATTCCATTGGATTTTCATTATGATGCACAACATCACTTAAACAACGCACAATCACAAATGGAATATTAAATTTTGTGGCAACAGCACCAATTGCTCCTGCCTCCATTTCCGAACAAATTGAATCTGGGAAATTGTTCATCAACTTTTCAAAATCTTCATCTCTAGACATAAATAAGTCTTGAGAAGCTATCGTACCTACATGATAACGAATCTGCATAGCCTTTGCCGCTTCAATACAACTTTGGCTCAATTTTTCATGACTATTATACACCAATCCAACACCAGAAGGACCATCTAATGGACTTGTATCATAATCGGCTTGAATAACCTTATCACTAATCACAATATCCAACACTTGTTCATCCTGTGTTAATCCACCAGCTGTACCTACATTGATAATACTATCCACATTTTCTTGCATACACAAAATAGTACAAGACATAGCCGCATAAGCCTTACCTACACCACTCTTGCATAAAACTACATCTTTACCTTGCCATTTTCCATAAGTTAATGTACATCCTGCAATTGTCTTTGTATGATCTACTACATCCATACGCTTTTCAAATTCAAGAATTTCAGCATCCATTGCCGCTACAATACCAATCATTCTTGTACCTTCTTTCTACATACATAAAAATACTTTTCACCAGGCGCAATACCCTCAATATCAAAGTCAGTTGTGACTTTTAAAATATCAAAATACTTTGATAAAGTCTTAGCCAACCATTGTGGATCATATACCCTTTGAATATGATGCTCCTGAATCACTTTGTCTTTCATATAAAACGCAAAATCTTGATATACATAATCATCCTCAGCCATGATTGACCATTGGTATTGACAACCATCTTCAAAAGCACCTGTCTCATTATATTCAGAATCAAACTCTTCTAAACGATCCAAAGAATGTGTATCAAAGAAGAAAAGTCCATTTGATTTTAAATGTTGACTGACTTCATGAAAGAACGCATCAATTTCTTCTTTTTCTAAAATATAGTTAAAACTATCACACAAACAGAAAATACCAGAATATGAGTTTAAATTACTTAAATTACGCATATCCTGACATAAAAACTCAATCGAACCCTCTAAGTTTTTACTTTTTGCCTGCTTGACCATTTCCTCACTCAAATCAAGAGCTGTCATCGTATATCCTTTTTGTGCAAGCATCTCTGTGATTTCTCCACTACCACACGCAAGTTCTAAACAATCACAAGGTGCAAGCTCACTCTCAATCCAAGAAACCCATTCTCTAGATGCCTCTTCATCTTTTACTAAAGCATCATAATAATGTGCCAATGTATTATAAATCATATGTTTTTACTGGAACATCCGAATATAAACGGTCCAGATTATAAACCTGCCTTTCCTCATTCACAAATAAATGGACTACCACTTCTTTTAAATCAATTAAAAGCCATTTTGAACCCGAGTCACCCTCGATATGCATATCTCCCATATATCCAGCTTCTCTTAAACGATCCTTAATATTTTGTGCAATCGCATTATTCTGACGAATATTCGTAGTCGAACAAACAATCATTGAATCCATAAAAGGAGTCAAACTCGTTACATCATATACACGTACATCTTGTGCTTTCTTTTCACAGATCGCATGAACTACAATATCTAAAATCTCCATGTCTAACCTCTCTTTAAATACTCACGGTTTTGTTGAACCACCAAATCAAATCCTTCTTTAATATCTTTGTTGCAAATTTCAATCAACTTACTAGAATCATATCCACGCAAAGGATCTAATTTATCTGCACAAAATACCATCATCGCATAAGGATCTTTACTCGTTCCTAATACATGATGATAGATCGCATTATAGATAATTGGATCATCAATCAAAAAAATATCTTTCGTGACAGCAGCCCCTACAAAGCCATGCCATACAGCTACAGGATATTCCATGTTTTCAGGACAAATACTATTCATCCATTTTATCATCTCATCCTTAGGCATATATTTAGCTATATCATGAAACAAACCAATATAATACGCAATATGCATATCATAACCATTGTTCAACGCAAAATCTTCACAAAGTTTGGCAACCGATAAAGAATGTTTATATCTTTTTTCCGTTAATCTAGCTGCCACAAAATCCTTCACATACAATCGGTTTCGATAGATATAACGCAAAACATCTTCAGGTAAATAATTCAATTTATTTCCCAAACGAATTTCTGAACTTGAAACTGGGACCGAAGGCATTGTCATACACATAATGTCATATTTTGATTCTGAAAGCTTTCCCTCTCTATCAAAACATACAAAATGAGCCATCTTAACAAGTTCATCTGCATGATACCACTTATCAAACTGCTCCAATTGATCATTACCAATAATCCAATAAAATTCATGTTCAGGATAGGTTTTAATCAATTTTTTAAGCGTATCATACGTATAGCTTTTACCAGCTCTTTCAAGCTCAAGCGTACATACTTTAAATCTTGGATTTTTCTGAACCACCAAATCAATCATAGCCAAACGTTCTTGATCCAATGTCAATTCACGATTTTTTAAGGGCGTACTTGAAGTAGGCATAAACCACACTTCATCAACTTGTAAAGCTTGTAAAGACTGATTGGCCATTTGAATATGTCCATTATGGATTGGATCAAAAGACCCTCCTACAATGGCAATTTTCATTTTTTAAGCTCCAATTTATTTTCTTTACTTCTTCTATACAACAAGAAAGTATGTCCTACAATATGAACCACTTCACTACCTGTTGCGCTTGCACATTCAATAGCTGCCTCACGCACATCCACTGGACATGTCTTTAATAAATTACATTTTACTAATTCATGTGCCTCTAATGAATCGGATAAAGTATCCATTAAATTATCACTCAAACCATCTTTTCCAATCTGGAATAATGATTTATAATCCATTCCTAATTTTCTTAAATATTTTTTATTTTGACTTGTTAACATTAAATCATCGCCTTTCTAAACGTTAC
The DNA here is from genome assembly GCA_900547815.1 of uncultured Solobacterium sp. GTDB lineage: Bacteria > Bacillota_I > Bacilli_A > Erysipelotrichales > Erysipelotrichaceae > Holdemanella. The sequence continues at coordinate 35,527 of URHY01000008.1, read as the reverse complement.
TTGAATTCCCTTATGTACTTTTACATATACATCTTTTACTTGTCCACTAATACAGAACCATCCAATACCATGAATACAAACATCCATCTTTTCACCTTCAAGTTTAGGTGCATGGAACGTATGCATCGTTAGTAAGGAAGTGTCTACACATGGCACTAACATACCATTTAAATGTTTTTGCCACAAGGCATCCGCATTACTTAATTTTCCTCTATGAATCGATAAAGAACGAGAAAAATATCCAACTACTGTTGCCTTACCACTTACCACTACATCAAGTCTTGCCAAACCTGCAGCCGCAAATGACTGATCTTCAAAGATTTGTGAAACAAATGGTCGAATTGGCTTTGTCGGAATTACCGTCTTTAAATCTTTTGGTTGAAGATACGTTAATAAAGAATGTGTATTCTCAATGCCTGGCGTATCATAAATCGTATAATCCTCAAAAGGAATTGGAACTAAATCCAATGTTGTTCCTGGATTTTGAGAAGTAGTTAGGTCTTTTGTTGCCAATAAATGATTCAACACAGTCGATTTACCAGCATTGGCAACACCCATAAAAATCACGTTTCGATTTTTACGATATTTTAAGATCGCATTCACAATACGTGAAGAGTATTCTCTAGATTTATCATTTTCCTTTAACAGATAACCACAAATCACAATATCCTTCACAATAATATTTTCTTCATGAAGACGATGCTTCACAAAGTTGATGATTTTTTCATCGGTTAAAGTTGTCGGCAAAACATCACGCTTCGTTAATACCATGACAATATCTTTACCAGGAAGTTTCTGATTTAAACGCGAAATTAAGTTAGCCTCAAACGCAAATAAATCTACAACCCAGAACACAACCCCATCAATCTTATTGATTTTTTCTAATGTTGCGTTGGACTCAATCCCTTGCTGCATATTGATTGTCACATCACCATAATGACGAATACGATAACATCTTTGACAATAAGAAGCATCTAAAGTAGGAACATAGCCTAGTGCATTTTCATCTTCATTTTGTAGTAAAACACCACAACCCTTACAATATTTAGTCATCAAATTCACCTCGTTTCAATAATTTTTTCTTTTCTAAATAACCATATATTAATTCTTCAAAGAAACGAAACACCTTTGTGATATTTCGATCCTTTATCGCAATTGGAGCTGTTAATATTGTATACAACCCCCAAATATTTCCACCTAATATATCTGTATACATTTGATCGCCCAAAATCGCAATCTGATTGGCCTTTAAACCATGATCTTTCATTGCCTTCTTAAAACAAAAAGGAAATGGTTTACATGAAAATGGATATGTTTTTGAAACCGGAAGATGCTTACCAAAATTTTTACCCCTTGAACTTGGAGAATTTGAACAAAGCGCAACTTCAATTCCATTCCTTTTTAACTTATGAATGAATTCAATCACATCCTGGTTTGGACACTCTTCATCATACGCCACTAATGTATTGTCAATATCACAAAGTAATAATTGAATTCCATGATCATGTAATCTTTGTATATTCAAAGTTTTAAAACTCTGAACATAATAATTCGGTGCAAAAATATTCATTAGAAATCCCCTTTGGCAAAGTATTCAATTAGATGCTCAGCACTACGAATACCATCAATAGCACTTGTCATAATGCCACCTGCATATCCACTACCTTCACCACTCGGATATATGCCTTGAATATTTGAAATATAAGATTCTTTATCACGTACTAAACGCACACTACTGCTGCTTCTTGATTCCACAGCACTCAATATAGCACCACTCAAAACAAAGCCAGGCACCTTCTTTTCAAAATATTCTAAAGCTTCATGTAAGGCTAAATTGACTTCTTTTGAGAATAAATCATTCAAATCACAGAATGTTGTACCAATTGAATACGTTGGTAATACCGATTCAAATTGTTTAGACACTCTATTCTCTAAATAATCCTTGGCCAGCTGTACACAAGCTTTATAATCATGTCCCATATCAAAAGCTTTCTTTTCCAAGTCTTCCTGATATTTTAAGCCGGCAAACAACTCGTTACCATAATCCGAGTCATTGATCTGCACAAGCAATGCACTATTGGCATTTTCACCACTACGACTTGCATAAGACATACCATTCACAACCAATTGTTCTTTTTGGCATGAACTAGGAATGACATATCCTCCCGGACACATACAGAATGTATAAACACCTTTTGAATTGGAAGCTGTATATGTCAATTGATAACGTGCAGGAATCAATCTTTCGTCTTGACTATACTCATGAAGCATAGCTTCATTGATATATTTTTGTTTATGTTCAATACGAACACCTACCGCAAATGGTTTATTTTCAATATGAAGGCCATGTTGATGAAGCATTAAAATTGTATCACTTGCACTATGTCCAGTTGCCAAGATTAAAGCATTACAATCTACCCATTGTTCATTAAAATAGATTTGTTTTAAAGTGTCATTTTCTATTTTGATATCTTCTAATTTCGTATCAAAATAGAAAGTTCCACCCAATTTTTTGATTTCTTCACGACAATTTTTAATAATGGACAAGAAGGCATCCGTACCAATATGAGGATGTTGATCAATCAATATATCTGGTTTTGCCCCAAAAGAAACAAGCTCCTCCAAGACTTTGCGACATAAAGCATCCTTTGATCTTGTCGTTAGTTTTCCATCACTAAAGGCACCAGCTCCACCTTCACCAAATTGAACATTACACTCTTCATCCAACGCTCCATTTTCCCAGAAGGTTTCTACCTTTTGTTTACGAACATCCACATTCGATCCTCTTTCTAAAACAATAGGTTTATACCCATATTGCGCAAGAATCAAAGCTGCAAACATGCCGGCTGGACCAAATCCAACTACAACAGGTCTAGCCGATAATGGATGTTTACCACTCTTTACTGGATGATATGTTTCATCGGGTGTTAATGAAACATCTTTTAATTTTAAAAGTTTCTTTTCATTTTTTACTTTACAATCTACGACATACGAAAACAAGACCTTCTGGTGGCGTGCGTCCACACTTTTTCTATGTACGTGCCACTGCAAAAGGTCTTCTTTACGGATTCGCAGTTTTTTTAAGATCTGTGCTTCAATATCATTTTCACTCGCACATTTCACTTGAAATAATCGAATCATAAGCTTACAGTAATTTTTTTAACACCGGATATTGATCCTGATAACGAGTCACAAAACCAGCTAAACATTGTGCACATGCCAAAGTTAAGAAATATACAACTAAATGTGCATGTGGCATCAAAGCTAAGAAGATTTTGGCAAACAAAATATGTGAAGTATAAATCATCAATGAATCGTGGCGCAAAATTGTAAACATTTTACGATATGGTATATTGACCTTCAATAAATAATTCACTAAGAAATATACAGCTGGAACTAAACAAATATACATACTTGTTAGATCACGCAAAATATTAAAATGACGATATAGAGCTACTTCACAAAACAATAATACAAAACTAATCAAGAAAGCAAGTAAGCTTACTTTTTTAGGTAAACGACGTGTTCTTGAAAGCAATAAACCCATAGCAATAAACATAGGGCCAAAGAAAATTCCATTTCTTGCGGTTGATAATGCTTTCGTAAAGAATCCAAATAAGAAAGAAATATAAGGTAAACTTTCCCATACTGGTGTATACACATTAATTAAATAACCCACAACATATAATGCGAATGTAATAATCAATGTAAACTTCAAGCCTTTTTTCTTATACAAATAATACACAATCACATCCGCCAACATTAAGGCTGGTAAAAACCACAAGTGATAATAACTTCCATTAAAGATAAAATCTCTAACGTATGTGAATAAATACGATATGCGAAATCCATTGTGTGTATAATCAAAAATCGTATATGGCAAATAAATAATTGTCCATATCAAATAGATTCTAAAAAGACGAAGTAATGCTTTCTTTAAACGAGCATCATTCACATCTTCATTTTCCAAGTCATAATTTCTAAAGAAGAAAAACCCGCTTGTTGTAAAGAAAAATGGAACGGCCAAACGACATACAGTATGAATAAAGTACGTGTTAAATGTTTCTGATATTTCTAAAAATGGAAATGTATGAATACATACAACTAATAACGCTGAAACATAACGCGCTATATCTATTGATGCATACTGTCTTTTCATGAGCGCACCTTTAATCTAGGTACACGAGAAGAAATAGAAGTCAAAGTTTCATTGTTGATTGTATTAGTCATACGACTAATCTGATCTACAGTAACCACTTCATTTCCTTGATGACCAACGATGCATACCTCATCGCCTTCTTTAACATCTTCTACTTCTGTAACATCGATCATACATTGATCCATACATAAATTTCCAATCACCTTACATCTTTGACCATGTACCAATACTTCGAATCCTTGGTTAGATAATAAACGAGGCAATCCATCCGCATAACCAATACTCATAGTCGCAACTTTTGTTGGTTTTTCAGCTATAAAATGACGACCATAACTTACACTTTGTCCTGGATAGATCCATTTCACTAAACTTACATTAGCATACATAGACATGATGGGAATAAAATCAGGATTTGTCTTGATTTTAATATGATCATCGCTTGTAACACCCATATATAATAAACCAGGTCTACAATATTCATATTCAAGTTCTGGATAATTCAAAATACCATAGCTATTTTGAAGATGACGAATCCCTGGGTCTATACCTTGTGATTTTAATAAATCAATCACTTCATCAAACAATTGAATTTGTTTTTTTGTAAATTCTGTACAATCCTCATCTAAACAATCACTGACTGGAAAATGTGAAAAAATGCCTTCTACACATAAGTTTTCTAAGCGATACTCTTCATAAATATCCTCAATATGTTTATCTTGTTCTTGATAAACAATACCCGTTCTGCACATACCCGTATCCACTTTACAATGGCAACGAATTTTTACATTGTTTTCTTTGGCATATGCATTTAATTCTCTAGCATATTCAATCGATACTAAAGATTGAACAATATTTTGTTCATGAAGATAATGAAAATGCATACTTGGTGTGTATCCTAAAATCAAGATGTTATCTTGGATTCCTGCATTTCTAAGATTCAAGGCTTCATCAATACTTGAAACTCCAAAATAATCCACTCCACATTTTTGTAGAGCTTTAGCACATGCGATATCACCTAAGCCATACGCGTTAGCTTTCACAATACCCATGATTTTTGTGTTTTTTACAAGCTTTCGAACCTCATTCACATTATGACGGATCGCATCATAATCAATTTCAGTCCAAGCACGACTATAAGCTTCTAGCATGCTCCAATCGTCCTTTGCATAGCTAGTTCAACTAGCTTATCAATTAAATCCGCAAATTCAACACCTGCTTCTCTCATCATAGAAGGATAACGAGAAGTCGCTGTTAATCCAGGAATTGTATTCAATTCATTTAAGATTACTTCTTTATCTTCTGTCACAAACATATCTACACGTGCCATTCCGCAGCAATTCATCGCAATATATGTTTTACGAGCTAATTCTTGAGCTTCTTTAAATGTTTTTTCATCAATACGAGCCGGACAATAAATAGCGGCTCCTTTCATTTCATATTTTCCTTCAAAATCGAAGAATCCACCAGTAATTTCAATTTCATCAACAGACCCAGTAAAGATTTCTTCATTTCCCATAACCGCACAACCAATTTCAAAGCCTTTAATCACTTTTTCTACTAAAATCTTACCTCTACCATCATAGAAGAATGCATCTTTACATGCACTTTCAAATTCTTCTTTATTATTAACAAAATGTACGCCATAGCTACTTCCTGCATTACATGGTTTAACAATCCATGGCAATGCGATTTGTTCTTGAATTTGTTCAAATGTTGGATTTTCTCTATTGGCATATAAACAAATATAGTCAGCACAAGGAATATTGGCTTCTTTACATAGAATATGCATAATTTCTTTGTCCATTGACATAGCACTCGACATTACATCACAACCTACATAATGAATGTTCATCAATTCAAGCAAACCTTGAATCAATCCATCCTCACCATTTTTACCATGTAATACAGGGAATACACAATCCAATTCAATCACTTTGTTTGAACCATCTAATGGCATAATTCCCCCATTTACCCATGCACAAGATACACAAGATTTTTCATTTTCCCATGTATCATGTTCAATTGAGTCAACTTCCCCATTATATAAATAGAAATGTCCATTTTTATTAATACCAATTAAAGTCATTTCATAGTTATCTGCATGAATTTGACGTAAAAAGGAAGCTACAGAATGTAATGAAACAGAATATTCACTACTTTGTCCCCCAAATACGACACCTAAACGTAATTTACTCATTATTTTTCCCCCTAAAAGCATCCACTAATGTATCCATTTTCATAGCTCTTGAACCTTTAATCATAATAACGCAATCTTTGTCTAACAAAGGTTTACAAGTCTTGTATATCTCATCTTTTGTTTCATACCATTTTCCAGAAAAACCAGCGGCCGTTTCTTTTGAAAGAGGGCCTGTACAGTATAACTCGTCCACACCTTTTTCTTTGGCATAAACACCCACATCATAATGAAGTTGTTTTTCTTCACTACCAAGATCTAGCATGTCCGATAAAATCGCAATATGTTTATTTGCCGGTAATTCCATTAATGTATCAATAGCGGCTTTAGCACTTTCTGGATTTGATTTATATGTATCATCCAGAATATAGGCGTTTTCAACCGGAATCAATTGTGTACGCATTTTTGTCATCTCTAAATTAGCCAATCCATTCAAAATCGATTCTTTCTTTAAATGCCAAGCCTTTGCGATAAAAATACACGGCAATGCGTTCATTGCTTGAAAATCACCAAATGCTCGTAAATGAACTGGTTCATCTAAAATATTACAGTTAAATACAATTCCGTCTGTATCATATGCAATATCACTAGTAATTGAAACATCTCCACCTTGACCAAATGAGACAATTTTTTTATTTTCTGTATCTAATGAAGGAAGTACTTCTTGAATTTCCTTGCTCTCACAATTATAAAGGAACAATCCATTTTCTTTTGTACCTTCTAAAATTTCACATTTAGCTTGTGCAATTTGTAGCTTTCCGCCTAAATTTTCCATGTGAGCCGAACCTACAGAAGTAATCACAGAAATGTCAGGCTGTGCAATAGAAGTTAATTGCGTAATTTCACCTTTATTTTCCATGCCCATTTCTAAAATCGCAACTTCGATATCTTCATCAAAATCAAAAATCGTTAAAGGAAGTCCAATTTCACTATTACGATTCCCTTGCGTTTTTTGTGTTTTTTTCTCTTGTGAGAAAATACTATATAACATATCTTTGCAGCTTGTCTTTCCATTAGATCCAGTTACACCTATCACAAGTGGATGTAACTCTTCTAAATATGCTTTTGATAGATCCTGCATAGCTTGAAGTGTATCATCCACTAAAATAACAGGAAAATCTGGATATGGAAGATGGTCCTTTTGCCACAAACTAATTAAAGCTCCATCTTCAATTGTTTGTTTAGCAAATGTATGTCCATCCACTCTTTGACCAATAATTGGTACATATAAAACATCTTTTGTCACTTGTCGCGAATCAATCACAACACCATGAATTTTTTTTGTATCATCAATATCACCATGCACACTTGCATGCATCATATTTGTTATTTCTTGAATGGTTTTTACAATCATCTCAAAACCTCCGCTTAGTTTACATTATAGCATAAAACTACATATCAATATTTATATTTCATGAAAAATCCAAATTTTCCCATTTTTAAGTCTCACAAGCCCATTCATTTTTATAATATGAGACAAAAAAGCAAAAAAAGTGGGGCAAAAATACTACTTTTATGTAATATCACATATTTTCCCACATTTTTCACATTTTATTTGACATAACTTATGATATACTTCTATACAAGCGAGGAGTTTGAAGACCTTGCCGGTATGAAATCAGTTAATGGTATTCATACTATTTTCTATCCCCTTATTGAAAAGCCAGACACCCCCTTAGTCTGGCTTTTCATTTTGTCTAAAACGATGTATTATTTTTAAATAAGGAGGATTCATTATTATGTGTATTTTTTGTATGATCGCTAACGGCGAAATTCCAAGCAATAAAATTTATGAAGACGAAAGTGTAATCGCATTTCTAGACATCAACCCTACTTCTTATGGACATACACTTGTTGTTCCTAAAGAACATTGCGATTCTTTTCTAGATTGTCCTGATGAAACAAGAAATCATGTTTTTGAAGTTGCTAATAAACTTGCCAACAAATTAGAACAAACCTTGCATTGTGATGGTATCAACATCTTAACTAATGTACATGAAGCAGCAGGACAAAGCGTCAAGCATTTCCATGTCCATTTAATTCCACGTTATAAAGATCACGATAGCGTTACGATTGAATTTCATGAAATTGAAAAACCGGATTTTGAAGAATTAATGAATAAACTAAAATAAAGAAGTCAATGACTTCTTTATTTATTTTCTTCTATTTGATATTTTGATGAATAGACACGATCTACATAACCACTAAAATCTTTATTATTCAATTCATCTTGTGTTAAATATGCTTTTTCACCATATATATTATGTACATCAATTTCATTTGAATCATTAATATTTGGAATACATACCATATAATAAAGAATTTCAGACGAATAATTCATGGATATGATATACGTAAAACGATCACTATTATTTTTTTGGTTTGACTTAAGATACGCAGAATATACAATTTTCATTTTCTCAAGTCCTGGAGTCTTTTCTTCTTTTCCATCTAATTTATAAATAGATTCCTGATTTTCTTTTACATAATCTAAAGCTGCACTTCTTCCCTCTTTGATTAAAGCTTTTGGGATATCCTGCAAAGAATGATATCGATTGGCAAGTCCTTCAACCACAATATCTGTTTCAACACTCTTAGGCTGATAATGATATTGATTGGCCAAAGCCTCATCATATGTGGCACTTACATGAATTGTATCTCCATTTGAAAGATTTGAATTTGGACTCACTTCATATTCGACTGAATTTAAAAAATCCTGCATTCTTTGATTCAATTCCCCCTGTTTTGCACTTACGACAACACTTGCATTCCCATTTTCTCCAACATAGGCATATTGCGCATTATCCATAATATCCACTTCCACATTACGTAAAAAGAAGAAATAAGCAATCAAAATAAGAATTGTTACCATACCTAGTAGGCTGATAAAATATATGAATTTATTCTCTATCTTTTGTTTATCCATCATAAAACTCCTAATCAAAATATTGTGCATTTTCAATCGCATTCGAAACATACAATAATAAATCCACATCGATCTGGTCTTGTATAATTTCCTTTGCATCATGAATACACGTTTCCATCATTGCCTGATCTTTTTCAAAATCTCCAAACACCAAACAAGGCATACCACTTTGTCTTATTCCTAAAATATCACCTGGACCGCGCATATGCAAATCATAATTTGATACTTCAAATCCATCTTTTAATTCTTCCATCTTTTTTAAACGCTCAATAGCCTGCGGATCATTCGATGCTGACAACAAGAAACAATAGCCCTGATTCTTATCTCGAGCCACACGTCCTCTTAATTGATGAAGTGTACTAAGTCCAAAGCGATGGGCATCATAAATAACCATTACACTTGCATTCGCCACATCGATTCCAACTTCAATAACCGTTGTAGAAACAAGTATATCCAACTCATGATTCGAGAATTTTTCCATTGTTTCCTCTTTTTCTTGACTTGTCATCTTTCCATGCAACAAACCAATACGCACCCCTTTTAGTGTTTTAGTCATTCCTTCATAAATCTCAAACACATTACGCATCTTATACTCATCATTTTCTTCAATTGCAGGACACACGACATAACATTGTCTTCCTTCTTTAATAAAGTTTAAAACATCTTTTAAACAAGGTGCCATACTCGAAGTTTTAAAATACTTTGTGATAACCGGCCTTCTACCTTCAGGCATTGTATGAATCGAACTAATATCCATATCTCCATATAAGAAATGTGCATACGTTCTAGGAATCGGTGTGGCTGACATCATTAAAAAATCAACACACTTTCCTTTTTCTAACAAAGACCTTCTTTGTTTCACCCCAAAACGCTGTTGCTCATCCGCAATCACAAGACCTAGTTTATGAAAAACAACATTTTCCTGGAATAGAGCATGGGTTCCCACAACATTAAAAATCTCACCTTTTTCAAGTTTCTCCAAGATTTCTTTTTTTTCTTTAGTCGGCAAGCTTGAAACGTATAAAGTAGCATCTAAACCTAATCTATGCATATTTTCAACATGTTGTCTTGCCAAGATTTCAGTTGGAGCTAATAATGCCGATTGATATCCTGCAAGTTGGTTAGCATACATGCTGATTTGGGCCACGATTGTCTTTCCACATCCAACATCGCCTTGTACAAGTCGAAACATCACATTTGTACTTTTTAAATCATATAGAATATCATCAATACTTGAAAGCTGATCTTTTGTCAATTCAAAAGGAAGATTTGATATCCAATTTTTTATAGTGCGAACCGAGAATTTCTTTTTAGTTTTGATTTCTTTCTTTTCATGCATCGACTGCATTACACATTGAAAGCACAAAAACTCCTCATACTTTAAAGTACGAATAGCGGCATGCAGCTGCTTTTCATTTTCTGGAAAATGAATCCATTTATAAGCTGTGGAGATATCTAACAACTTATATTTTTCAATATATCTTTGAGGTACTCTTTGAGGCATAACATCCACATGTTTAAGCGCTTCTTTCATAATCGATTGTATATCCGATTGTTTTAAGCCTTCAATTAATGGATACACAGGATGTAAACCCAATTGTTGATCTAAAGGTTTGAAATTATAAGTAGAAGCTAATACATTATTATTTCCTTGGTATTGGCCATAAATCGTAATGGTCTTGCCAAAACCAAACTGACTTGGCCATGGACGATTAAATAAAGTAATATTTAATTCTTCGTTCCAGGACATCACTTTAAATTTAGTCATCGAACGATTCTTAGATAAACGAATCACTCTTGCGGTTGAACAAATCAAGCCTTGAAAAACGACATTTTCTTTTTCGTTCCACTCGTTATAAGGCAAAGTTTGCACAGTATCATAACGCAAAGGATAATATTTCAATAAATCTTCAACCGTTAAGATATTCATCTTTACTAAAAGCCCCAGTCTTCGACTGGTCATTTTCAATTCATTAATCTGCATCTAAAAGACTTCCCACATAAGAAACATAATTAAGTTCAAGAACACAATAGAAAAAGCCTACTAAAAAATTCATAAATAAATAGGTAAACATAGACGCAAGGCTAGATTGAAAGCTTACGCCTAAAAATAAATACATCATCCAAGACATCATAGGATTACCCATATACATAGAGCCAACTAAAATGCTTTGGGCATTAAAACCTTGGGCTGCACTAAATAAACCACCTGACATTGTATCCAATACAACAATACAGATCAATAATGTACAATACCAGTTCAACATCGTTTTCTGATGTTTTTTTATGGCTGCCGGAATAAATTCCTTTAAATTTTTATCATGAATCAATCCATAATAGAAAATCAGCTGGAATGGTACCATCATAACTAAGCAGAATGCACTCATAAGCTGTAACACTAACATTAAACCTGTATTATTTGCGCAAACACTTACAAGATTTGAAAGAATTCCACTCACAATCAAGATATAAATACCTTGTAGTACCAATACTTTTAAAATCGCAGAAGCCGAAAAATTCTTTACTTTCCAGATCTTTGTACAAATAAAATAGAAACCTAAACTCGATAATAGGCTTAATCCAACTTCTAGGCTTTGTCTTAAATAGACATTCATACCGGAAGCACTCATCATTAAATAGGCAATGTTATATACAAAGCATAAGATCAAAGTTAATACGATTGTTTTATATATACTTCTAAAATGTAGTTTTGACATTAATTTTTTCATTCAAAAATCTCCTTTTTGGTTAAGATACATGTATTCTAATCCTTTGTCCAAATACAATTTGATTCAAATGACCAGAATCACATCCACAAGTATGTATCTGTGCTATAATATTAACAAATTTATGGAGGAAATGTATATGAATTCAAAAATAAAACGAATTCTTGACTTCTCAACTGCCTTTGGACCAAGTGGCATGGAAGATGAAGTATCTAAATTGGCCATGGAAGATGTCAAAGACATTTGTGAAGTTCATGATGACACAATGCGTAATACATATATGCATTTTAAACAAGATAAAGAACATGAGACAACCATTCTTTTGGATGCACATGCAGATGAAGTTGGATTTATTGTGCAAGCAATCAAGCCAAATGGTACAATCCGCTTTTTACCATTAGGTGGATGGGATCCAAAAAACATCGTATCTGGCGAAGTCTGGATTTTAAATGATAGAGGTGAAAAAGTATCTGGCATTGTCGCAAGTCAACCTGTTCATTTTTTATCAGAAGCAAAACGTAATGGAAAAGTAGATTTTGATGATTTAGTCATCGATGTAGGAGCTACAAGTGCTACAGAAGTTAAGGAAGATTTCCACATTTCTGTGGGTAATTTCATGTGTCCTGCCGTCACTTGTAAATATGATGAAGCACACAAGATCTTCTTAGGTAAAGCTTTTGATTGTCGTATTGGATGTGCAGCTGTAATGGATGTACTTCACCAATTAAAAGATGTAAATCACAACATTGAAGCCACATTAACTACGCAAGAAGAAGTGGGCGAAAGAGGAATGGACACAGCCATCAAAAATTTAAGTCCAAACATTGCGATTTGTTTTGAAGGATGTCCAAGTGATGATACTTTTGAACAAGACTATATGATTCAATCTGCCTTAAAAAAAGGTCCAATGTTACGTTGGTTTGACCGCTCTTATATCACAAGTCCTCGTTTTATGCGCTATGCGATCGACTTAGCTCACGAAAAAAACATTCCTGTACAAGAAAGTGTAAGAAAAGGTGGAGGAACCAATGCAGGTATCACACACCGCTATAACATTCCAACCATTATCATTGGAATTCCTGTTCGTTTTGCGCATGCTTCATTTGGCATTTGTTCAGAAGAAGATTATGACAATGCTGTAAAACTTGCGGTTGAAATCATTAAAAATATCGATGTCGAAACAATTCGAGGATTCTAGAATGGAAAAAATCGCCGTTGTAACAGATACAGGTTCAAATTTATCTTTTGCGCAGGCAAAAGAATTAGGAATCTATCTACTCCCTTTACAAATTACGATTGATGAAACAACCTATCAAGATACATTAGAAATCTCTACTCAAGATATATATAACGAATTAGCCAAAGGTAAAATGCCAAAAACAAGTATGGCAGCTTACCAAAAAATTTATGACTTATTTGAAAAACTAAAAAAAGAATATGACACTGTTTTTGCGATTCCTTTGACAAATGGATTATCCACAAATGCTTCGACCATGCAAAGTATTGCACGTGAACTCGAAATGAATGTACATGTCATTGATATGTATGCAACATGCGCACTTGAAAAACATGTTGCGATCTGGATCAAGAAGTTGGTGGATGAAAACAAGTCTTCAGAAGAGATTTTAAAGATCATTCAACCTGCTATTGATGAATCCAACTCATTGATTCTTGTCAAAAATCTTCAACATTTAAAACGCGGTGGAAGATTAACACCTATGGCTGCTACACTTGCGGGTTTATTAAAGATCTATCCTGTTTTACATATAAATAAAAGTACAGAAGGTAGAATTGATGTTTTAAATAAGGTTCGTACAGAAAAAAGAGCCGATGCCTATGCGATTGATAAAATCATGGATGATATTGATATCGAACATACAGTTATCTATATTATTCATTCTAATTTTTTAGAGGGGGCTGACCATTTTAAAAAATGTTTTATCGAAAAAGGTGTACCTGAACAAAATATTCATATAGACTATATTAGTTCTGTAATTGCTGTACATACAGGTCTTGGTTGTATCGCAATTCAATATATAAGAGAGGAAAACTAAAGCATGGAAACAAAAAATATTTTAATCACAATGAAAAATGGAGATCAAATCAAAGCTGAACTATATCCTGAGATTGCTCCAGAAACGGTTCAAAACTTTTTAAATCTAATCGAAAAGAAATTCTATGATGGACTTACTTTCCACCGTGTTATCAAAGGATTTATGATTCAAGGTGGATGCCCTATTGGAAATGGTACTGGTGGTCCAGGTTATACAATTCATGGTGAGTTCGCATCCAATGGATTTAAAAATGATTTAAAACACACTCGTGGAGTTTTATCTATGGCACGTGCTATGGATCCAAATAGTGCTGGAAGTCAATTCTTCATTATGCACCAGGATGCACCTCATTTAGATGGTGAATATGCTGCGTTTGGAAAAGTTATTGAAGGCATGGAAAATGTGGATAAAATTGCGAAGACCCCTACTACATTCAATGACCGTCCAAGAAATCCTCAAGTGATTGATACAATCACACTTGTTGACTAATGACGCTGCAACAATTGCGCTACGTGATCCAGATTGTTGAATCTGGATCTTTTAATTCCGCAGCTAAAGCCTTATTTATTTCGCAGCCATCTTTATCGAAAGCCATTCATGATTTAGAAGAAGAAATGTCCATCTGTTTATTTATTCGTACGAACAAAGGTATTTTACTTTCTGAACAAGGTGAAAAGTTTTTAGGATACGCTAGACAAGTCATTGAACAAGCAAACTTACTTGAAGAACAATATAAAAATACAGTTCCAACAAGGACTGTATTCGCAATTTCAAGTCAACATTATGCCTTTGTGGTCAATGCATTTGTTGCCTTAGTTAAAGAGTACAATCAAAGTGAATATGAATTTTCTTTAAGAGAACAAAGAACGTATGACATTATTGAAGATGTAAAAAATCATCGTAGTCAATTGGGTATACTTTATCTTTCTCATTTCAATCGTGAAGTTATTCAAAGTATTTTAAAGAAAGAACATTTAACATTCACAAAACTATTTGAGGCTAGACCGCATGTCTTTGTATCTAAGACAAATCCTTTATCCAATAAAAGAACAGTAAAAATGGAAGATTTAGAAAACTATCCTCGCTTAACATATGAACAAGGAATCAATAATTCATTTTATTTTTCAGAAGAATTACACAGTACTCAACCATCTAAAAAGAGTATTGTGGTTTGTGATCGTGCCACATTATTCAACTTATTGATTGGACTTGACGGATATACGATTTCTTCAGATATCTTAAGCACGGATTTAAATGGAGACAACATTGTATCTATTCCACTTGATAGTGATGAAGTCATGGAAATTGGATATATTAGTAATGGAGTCTTATCCAATATGTCAAAAAACTATCTAAATCATTTAATTCAATATATTGAAAAGACCAAGTGAAATTGGTCTTTTATTATAGTTTTTCCCTATAACAACCTAAAGAATATTTCGATTATTCTATAGACTACAAATGTGATAGACTAAATCCATACGAAAGTTGAGGAATTTAATTATGACAGTTCAAACACCCTATAAATATGATGTAGTAGGAAGTTTTTTAAGACCCGAAAAACTAAAACAGGCTCGTAAAGATTATGAGGCAAAGAAAATCTCAAAAGCAGAATTGAAGTCAGTTGAAGATGCATGCATTACAGATTTAATTCAAAAAGAAAAGGCAGCCGGACTTCATGTCATCACAGATGGTGAGTTCAGACGTGCGACTTGGCACTTGGATTTTATGTGGGGATTTGATGGCGTATCGCATACACCAACAAAAACAGGTCTTCCTTTCCATGGTGAAGCCGCTATGATTGATGATACATATATTACTGGAAAAGTGGGTGTAAGTGGTATCCATCCTTTTGTAGAACATTTTAAATTTGTGAAACAATTTGAAGACGAAAACACCATTGCCAAACAAACAATTCCAGCACCAGCCCAATTCTTAGAACAAATGATTCTTCCTTTTGCACTAGAAAACACAAAAAAATATTATGAAGATACAGAAGAATTAGTTCAAGATATTGCGAATGGATATAAAGTTGTAATCAAACAATTATATGATGCAGGATGTCGATGCATTCAATTCGATGATTGTTCATGGGGTATGTTGGTAGATGAAAAAGCACCATTATTTTTCCAAACGGATCAAGAAGGTTTATTAAAGGTACAAGAACTATTCTTGCGTATCAACAATCTTGCGATTGAAGATAAACCAGAAGATCTAACTATCAATACACATGTTTGTCGTGGTAATTTCCACTCTACTTATGCTTCTAGTGGTGCCTATGATGCCGTCGCAAAAACGTTATTTGCGAAAGAAAATGTTCATGCCTATTTCTTAGAATTTGATGATGCTCGCTCTGGTGGATTTGAGCCATTAAAAGAGGTCACACCAGATAAAAAAGTTGTGCTTGGTTTAGTTACGACAAAATCAGCCAAATTAGAAGACAAAGAAACGGTGATTGCTCGTATTAAAGAAGCAAGTCAATATGTCCCATTAGAAAACTTGTGTCTAAGCCCACAATGTGGATTTGCGTCATGTGAAATTGGAAATAAATTAACAGAAGATGAACAATGGGCTAAAGTTAAATTGGTTAAAGAAATTGCTGAAGAGGTCTGGGGTTAATTCCAGATTTCTTTTTTTATTATAGTTTTTACCTATAGCAACATAAAGATTTTTTCAATTATTCTATATTCTACAAATATGGTAGACTTAACAAACGAAAGTTGAGGAAAAGATTATGACAGTACAACCACCTTTTAAATATGATGTAGTAGGAAGCTTTTTACGTCCTGACTACCTTAAAAAAGCTAGAGAAAAGTTTGCGAATGGAACAATTGACGCCAATCAATTAAAGGCCGTTGAAGATAAAGCCATCCTAGAGTTAGTCACAAAAGAAAAAGAAGTCGGACTTCAAGCCGTTACGGATGGAGAATTTAGAAGAAGATATTGGCATTTAGATTTTCTTGCAGATCTAGATGGTGTTGAAGAAATCAAAGCTGATCATTGGTCTGTACATTTTAAAGGACATCAGCCTAAAGCAGCCACATTAAAGATCACAGATAAAATTGATTTTAATAACCATCCATTTTTAGAACACTTCAAATACTTAAATAGTATTGCACAAGGCACGCTTTGTAAGATGACAATTCCATCTCCATCTATGCTTCATTTGATTTGTTGCGTACGTAGTGAAGAATATACACCAATCAAACGTTATGAAGATATGGATGTGTTATATCACGATATTGCGATTGCTTATCAAAAGGCTATTCATGCATTCTATGATGCTGGATGTAGATATCTACAATTGGATGATACATCTTGGGGAGAATTCTGTGATGCCGATAAGCGAAAAGCCTACAAGGAACGCGGTCTTGATTTAGATAAAATTGCTAAATCCTATGTAGATATGATCAATCTAGCCTTAGAGGAAAAACCAGAAGACATGACAATCACAATGCATATTTGTAGAGGAAACTTCAGATCAACATGGTTTTCATCAGGTGGTTATGAACCCGTCGCAAAAACTTTATTTGGTCAATGTAAAATTGATGGATTTTTCTTAGAATATGATTCAGAAAGATCTGGTGATTTTAGTCCTCTTCGTTTTATTAAAGATCAAAAAGTCGTTCTTGGATTGATTACTTCAAAGTTTGCGCAACTCGAAGATAAAGAAGAAATAAAGAAAAGAATTCAAGAAGCTGAACAATATGTAAAAAAAGAACAACTTTGTCTAAGCCCACAATGCGGTTTTTCTTCAACTGAAGAAGGAAATATCATGACAGAAGATGAACAATGGGCTAAAGTTAAATTGGTTAAAGAAATAGCAGAAGAAGTCTGGGGTTAATTCCAGACTTCTTTTTTTCGTATAAATTTTTTTACATTCAATGTTACAAGCGTTAATATATATGGAATGAGACATATATTTAAAATCACATAGATAATTTCATACCATCTTAAATGGACGATGTAGAAAAAGTTTTGACATAAAATCATGGAACCTATAAAAATCATACACATGATCGTGACTAATATTTTTCTCAAAAGTGTCATCGGTACACATACGCGTATCAATACCATTAGTGCATTGACTCCAGCAAGAATTGTGCACATTGTTGAATACTCACCTGGCGAAATTTTTACAAAATGGTCTAGAATCGACACTCCAATTACACTGCATATAACGCATATAGCTCCTGGCAATGCTTTTGAGATGACATTTTGAAGAAAGTTACCTTTCACTCGATTTCCATTTGGTTCTAGTGTTAATACAAAGCTAGGTATTCCTGTTGCCAAGGCAGAAATCAAAGTTAACTGGATGGGTTTAAATGGATAGTTCTTTAAACATATCAATGTCAAAAAGGATAGTCCAACTGAAAAAAGTGTTTTAACTAGAAACAAAGATGCTGTTCTTTGAATATTATTAATGACACATCGTCCTTGATACAAAATGGCAGGCAATGCATTCATTTGATCTTTTAATAAAACTAAACTTGCCACACTTTTACAAGCTTGTGAACCAGATCCCATCGCAATCGAACAATCAGCTTCTTTTAATGCCATAACATCATTAACGCCATCTCCTGTCATTGCGACAGTTTTATTTCTTTTCTTTAATGCCAAAACAAGTTCTTTCTTTTGTTCGGGAGTCACACGTCCAAATATTGAATAGGAATCGACAACAGAATCCACATTCTTTACAGTGGACATATCGATACTTTTCGAAGTAAAGCCTGCTTTTCTAGCTAGAGCTTCAACTGTTTTTGGATCATCTCCCGAAAGCAATTTAATGTCCACACCTTGTTTTTTAAAGAAATTCAATGTATCTTTGGCATCGTGCCTTAATTCATCACGCAAACATATATAAGCTAAAACAACATCACCCTTTATCAACACAATAACGCGCATGGCTTGAGATGTATAGGATTCAATATGTTCTTCTACTTTTGAATCTATTTCTTTGGCAATATAAGAATAGGCACCGAGTTTATATTCTCCATCTTCAAATGTCACACTTGAATATTTTCTTTGACTTGAAAATGGCAGAAAAGATACGACTTTATTATGATTTCTTGTCTTAAAATGATTTCTTAGTGCAAGTGCTGTCGCATTTTCATCAGGTAATACTTCCATCATATCGCCTAGAATTCCATCAATATTTTCAATTTCTTCTACATGACATACACTTAGCTTTCCTTGTGTTAGTGTGCCAGTTTTGTCTAAACAAAGTGTATCCGTTCTTGCGAGTGTTTCAATGCAATAGAGTTCTTGAACTAAAACGCTCTGTTTACCAAGTTTAAATGAACTGATAGCTAAGGCAACACTTGTTAAAAAGACAAGTCCTTCAGGAATCATGCCTACAACGGCTGCCACTGTATTTAAGGTAGCTGTTGTATAATTGGTCTTGATGAATTGTTTAATAAATAAGGCACATCCAAGTGGAATTAGAATGTATGTACACCATTTAATAATGGTGTCAATTGAATCTCGAAGTTGACTTGGATATTTTTTAAAGCGTTTGGCATGTTTTAAAATCGAATAGGCATATGTATCTTGTCCTACTTTGTCTACTTTCATCAAACAATTTCCTGAAACCACAAAGCTTCCACTAAGTAGTGAAGAATTTTCTTGTTTATATACCGCATCACTTTCTCCTGTCAGCATGGATTCATCACATTCAATACTTCCAGATACGATATGACCATCAAAACTGATTTCATCCCCTGCATATAAGACTACAAGATCATTAACTTCAATGTCTTCAACAGCTAATTCACTTTCAATATTATTTCGAATCACATGAATCTTTGGCTGATTTAATAAAGAAAGCTTATCTAGCATTCGTTTAGATCGTATTTCTTGAAAGAGTCCAATGAGCATATTTAAAATGACGGTAATCATAAAAAGCATATTGCGATAGGAGCCCGTAAAAAATACGAATATTGCGAGTACTATATTGATTCCGTTAAATAAAGTAAATACATGTTGTTTAATGATATCTTTATAACTTTTTGATAAATTTGATGAGTTGTGCATATACCTATTGTACTACCTTTAAGCATGCAAAATAATTAAGTTTTTATTAAAAATGATACGACAATAGCCGTATCATTCAATCGATTCTAATGGAGTATTTGCAAGCGTAACAGCTTGAGCATAAGATGTAATTGCCAAGTTGGATTCAATGGCTTTTTGTAGACAGAACATCAATAGTCTTGTATCAAATGCCTGTAAGTCTTTATCGAAATTAATGGCTGGATATCTTGATAGATGATCCAATAATGCATCTACATCTTTTTTTATATGTTTAGTAGAAATACCTGTCACAACAACATTTTCTTGTTTAACAGCCTTTAAACCATTCAATAAAGCCACATAAGGCTTGTCCGGTCTTTGCACAAGCATCACCTTATTTTTAGGTGATGAAGCAAGTCTTAGTGTCCATACACTTTTGCAACTTACAACGATTTGTGTGCAGTTTTCATCATTCGCAAACAAATCAATTGTTTCTAATAATTTATCATAAGTATCTTCTACTTCTTTACAATCATCAAATACCAAAGCCGAATATTCCATCTTTATACCTATCCTTTCAAATCTTCAGGTAAAGTTATTTTTTTATTTGTGAAACTTGATAAAACAACCTTTACTTTTATATCAGAAAACCATTCAACAAGTTGTGCATCATCTGTTGCCTGCACTTGTTTATCTCGTGCAAGCCTATGACACTCTTTAATCAAATCGGTTTTAAAGCATTGTGGTGTCTGCGCATGATATACAAGTTTTCTTTCTAATGATTCTTTCACATATCCATCCACAACAATTTTTGTGGTATCCACACTTGGAACCATTAATAAACAAGCCGATTCTGTTCCTAATGTTTGTTTCAAATCAAAAATCCAATTCTTTTCAACAAAAGGTCTAGCCCCATCATGAATCATAACATAATCCTGATCAACAACTTGTAAGCCATTATAGACACTATCTTGCCGTGTTTTTCCTCCTGTTACAACTTGGATTCTTGAATCATATGTATAATGTTCATTCACATAATCTTTTTCATAATCAGCACAAACTAAAACCACTTGTTTACATTCATCATCTGATAAAAAAACAGACAGACTCTTATTTAACACAGTTTGTCCATTTTCGAAAGTATAAAATACTTTATTATAATCTAGATTCGTACGACTGCCTCTTCCAGCAGCTAAAACAATCACACTGTAGTTCATGCATCCATTATATCAAATTTTCTTAATAATGGATAAAAAAATTGGAAGATTAAACTTCCAATTCTATAACCTCTTGTTCCTTCAAAGATTTTTTCATATCAATAAGCCTTTGATTTCTTGAACCACGAAATGCCAATGTGATATCTTTTTCTTCTTCCTTAAATGGGCCATCTACTAAAACATCTAATAAAGATAACATTTCATCGGTTACTTCACAATGTTTTCTTCCCCCATCCAATAAGTCTTGATCAAGAATAAATCCCGTAAATGACCAAATATTCTTTTTTGGCAACTCTTTACGAACACGACGAAGAAGTTTTACGAGTTCTCTTTGGTTTTCTGGCTCAAACGGTTCTCCTCCAAGTAATGTCAAACCTGCAATATGACTCGGTTTTAAAGCTTCAATAATTTCATTTTCCGTTTCCTTTGTATAAGGCTTACCATAATCAAAGTTCCATGTTTCTGGTTGGAAACAATTCTTACAATGATTTGTACACCCTGATACAAATAGTGTTACACGAACACCTTTACCATTTGCGATATCGTTCTTTTTTATATTTCCATAGTACATTTTGGGTTACCTCCTAAAAAAGAGCTAGAAAACTAGCTCTTATAAGTGTAGTACTCTTTCTTTGATTTCTTGTGTTCTTCCTTGGTTCCAGAACTGAGTTCCAATATATCCACAAGTACGACGAGCCACATTCATTTTTTCTTGGTCACGATTGCCACAATTTGGACATTCCCAAACTAATTTGTGGTTCTCATCTTCTACAATTTTGATTTCACCCGTATATCCACATACTTGGCAATAGTCTGATTTTGTATTTAATTCCGCATACATAATATGATTATAAATATGTTTCATAATTGCCAATACTGCATCAATATTATTTTCCATATTTGGAACTTCTACATAACTAATAGCTCCACCTGGAGAAAGTTTTTGGAATTGTGATTCAAACGATAATTTTGTAAATGCATCAATTTCTTCCGTTACATGAACATGATAACTATTTGTGATGTAGTTTTTATCTGTTACATGAGGAATAATTCCAAAACGTTCTTGTAGATGTTTAGAGAATTTAAATGTCGTTGATTCCATTGGAGTTCCATATAATGAGAAATCAATATTTTCTTCAGCCTTCCATTTAGCACATGCATCATTTAAATACTGCATAACTTTTAATCCAAATGATGTTCCTGGTTCCTCAGTATGAGGATGTCCTGTCATATAATATACACATTCACATAATCCGGCATAACCTAATGAAATTGTAGAATATCCACCAAACAATAATTTATCGATTGGTTCCCCTTTTTTCAAACGAGCCAATGCACCATTTTGCCATAAAATAGGTGCTACATCACTTGGTGTTCCTAGTAATCTTTCATGACGGCACATCAATGCTTTTTTACATAAAGCTAATCTTTCGTCCATAATTCTCCAGAATGCTTCTTCATCATGCTTACTTGAACAAGCTACATCCACTAAGTTCAAAGTCACAACACCCTGGTTAAAACGACCATAGTATTTTGGCTTACCATTTTCATCTAAATATGTAGTTAAGAATGAACGACATCCCATACATGGATAACAATGCCCTTCACCATTCACATCCACTTTCAATTCCAACATTTTCTTTTCAGAAATATAATCTGGAACCATACGCTTAGCTGTACATCTTGCAGCTAATTCTGTTAAATACCAATATTTTGAACCTTCTTCAATATTATTTTCTTCAAGAACATAAATCAATTTAGGGAATGCTGGTGTGATCCAAATACCCTTTTCATTTTTAACACCCTTGATTCTTTGTTTCAACATCTCTTCAATAATAATAGCTAAATCATCACGAGTCTGTCCTTCTGGCACTTCATTCAAATACATGAATACAGTTACGAATGGAGCTTGTCCATTTGTCGTCATCAATGTGATGACCTGATATTGAATCATCTGTACACCTTTTTCGATTTCTTTACGAACACGCATCTCTGCCATTTTATTTACAGTTTCTTCTGAAGAATCTAGATTTAACGATTCCAATTCTTCTTTTACTTCACGACGCGCCTTTTCTCTTGAAACCTGCACAAAAGGAGCTAAATGAGAAAGTGTAATACTTTGACCTCCATATTGTGAACTTGCGACTTGTGCAATAATTTGTGTAGCTACATTACATGCGGTAGAAAAACTATGTGGTTTTTCAATCATAGTTTCAGAGATAACTGTTCCATTTTGTAGCATATCATCCAAGTTTACTAAGCAACAATTGTGCATATGTTGCGCAAAATAATCGGAATCATGGAAATGAATAATTCCTTGTTCGTGTGCTTCCATAACATCTTGAGGTAATAAGAAGCGCTTTGTGATATCCTTTGAAACTTCACCAGCCATATAATCACGTTGAACGCTATTTACTAATGGGTTTTTATTTGAATTTTCCTGTTTCACTTCTTCATTATTACGTTCAAGCAAAGACATAATTTGCTTATCTGTTGAATTTGCCTTACGAACTAAAGCACGCTCATAACGATATGTAATATAGTTGTGAGCTACCGCAAAACAACGATGCTCCATCAATTCACCCTCAACCATATCTTGAATTTCTTCAACATTTGGGCTTCTCTTTAAATTTTCACATTTATCGACAACACTTTGCGTAACAGTATGAATCAATTCGTCTGTCATTTGATTATGTGTAGTTGCTTTATTTGCTTTTTTGATTGCATTTTCAATTTTTGCTGGATCAAAAACGACTTCTTCTCCACTTCTTTTAATTACTTTCATATAATTCCTCCTAAAATAGTTGAAGGTTCAACTATTTTTAATGACTATCTTAAGTATACTTATATTTTTTTCTAAAACAAGACTTTACTTTCCTACAAAATAATGCTTGAGCGATACATAAAGCAAACCGGTTTCTTAATTTTTTAAGCTCAACTAATTTGTATAAGTTTTTTATTTTTTTAAATATTTTGTACAACCCTCCTTTATTCATAAGATACCTCTTATACAGACATCATTTATGTCAATTTTATTTTTTTGATATTTCATGTTAAATTCACATATACTTGATACAATATAAGAAAGAAAAGGAGATTATATTATGGATTACAAAATCAAAGGGGATTCAGATTGTCCTATCGTTGAAATCAATTTACAAAATAAGGAAACAGTAAAAATCGAAAGAGGCTCAATGGCCTACATGTCTAATGTTACAATTGAAGGTAAAATGAACAGCAATAAAAAAGGCCTTGGCGGCGTATTAGGTGCTATTGGCCGAAGCCTTACAAGCGGTGAAAGCATGTTTATCACAGAAGCCACAGGAACCAATTATGATGGATTACTTGGAATTGCACCTTCTATTCCAGGAAAAATCATTTGTTTAGAAGTCGATTCAAAAAATCATTACTACTTAAACAATGGAGCTTTTCTAGCATGCGATAATGGTGTTAGCTACGAAATGAAAACACAAAGTGTAGGAAAAGCATTATTTGGCGGAACCGGTGGATTTTTTGTGATGCATACATTTGGTCAAGGAGACCTTTTGATCAATGCGTATGGGGATATCATGGAAATCAATGTGGATGATGCACATCCAATCACAATTGACAATGAACATGTTGTCGCATGGGATGATTCTTTAGATTATGAAATCAAGATTGCTTCCGGAACCTTTGGATTTACAACTGGTGAAGGATTAGTTAACGTATTCCATGGCAACGGAAAAGTATACATCCAATCTCGTAATCTTCATTCCCTTGCCGATGCATTATTACCATTCATTCCTCAAAGCAAAGACTAAAAAAGCGTGATTTTCACGCTTTTTTATTTGCAGCCATCACCCTTACAATCAATGCAAGATCGAACGCATTTATTGCCCTTTAATTTTTTAAAACTTTCTTCACTAATTGTATGTTCCATTCGACAAGCTTCTTCTTCTGCAAGAACAGGTTCTACTCCTGCATGAAGCAATTGATTTTTAAAATAAATATGTCTTTCATACACTTGACTAGCCTGCACTTTTCCTTGTTCTGTAAAAAAGATATAGCCTGTTTTATCTGTATATATCAAATCTTTTTCTTTTAAGTCTTTTAAAGCATGTGAAACACTCGGCTTAGAAAAACCTAAAGCTGCGGCTACATCAATAGCACGAACATTGTCTTGTTGAGACTTTAATACATATATTGTTTCTAAATAATCTTCCTGAGATTGTGTTAGTAGCATTTCTATCCCTCCGGTTAGCTTAAGCTTACCATAAAAGTATAACAAAATTTCACATAAGATTCAAAACTTTTGCACAAAAATTAAAGTTAATATACACTTATAACGTATTAGAAAATAAAAGGAGAACAAAATATGTTTAAATGTAATAAATTATTAGGCGCATCCCTTGCAGTTGTAATGGGTGTTTCAACTTGTGCCACAAATGTATTCGCAATCGATACATCTGTCATTGATGAAAAGTGGGGTAAACCAACCGTTGTATATGGTGGTGGTTTAACGAATGATCAAATTCAAAGCACACGTGATTTATTTGATATCAAAGATACAAACAATGTATATGAAACAAGCGTAGATGCAAACGACTTATATACTTATCTAGGTATTGCAGGTGGTAGTACATCCAGTTTAATTTCTAGTGTTATGGTACAAAAGAAAGATTCTGGAACAGGTGTAAAGGTTAAAATCATCACCGAAGACAACATCACAAAAATCACTTCAAATCAATATGCCAATGCCGCTATTACTGCCGGTGTTAGCGATGTTGAAATCGATGTAGCTTCTGTTTCAAAAGTAACTGGTGAATCTGCATTAACTGGTGTTTATAAAGCTTTAGAAGCAAATGGAGAAACATTAGATTTAGATCGTACACAAGTTGCTCAGGATGAACTTGAAACAACTAATGAAATTGCCGAAAACAATGCAGATAATTCTAATTTCGATTCAGGACGCTTAGATCAAGCTATGGTTGAAATCAAAAAAGAACTCGCCGAAATCAAACAAAATCAAGGTAGTGCTGCAACAGCAGAACAGGTTGAACAAGTTGTAACCGATGCATTAAAAAAATTTAATTTAAGCGATATCATCTCACAAGATGACATCAATAAATTAATTGAATTCGCAAAAAAATATCAAAATACTTCTGCCATTGATTCACAAGAAGTATTGAAACAATTAAACAAATTATCTGGTAACTTAAAAAAACAATTATCAGGTCTATTAGATAAAGCTCAATCTGAAGGATGGTTTGATAAAATCATCAACTTTATCAAAAGTTTGTTTAACTAAAATAAGGAAGTCTTAAGCGACTTCCTTTTCATTTGCCATACGATAAATATCAAGCATATCTGTTTCATCCAATTCTTTAAATTTTCCAAGTGTACGCGTATGCTCAAAACTACATTTATAAGTTAATTCATATAATTCAGGCTCCGTGCATTTACGATTCAACAATTCTTGAATACTTGTAGGCATGCCAATCGATTTAAAGAATTCTTCCATTTTTTCAATTGTATCCAACGCACACGATAACGTATCTGCATCATCTAAACCAAACACGCGATGACCTAGTTTTGCAAAACGCATTGGATTTTCCATATACACATGATTTGCCCAACTATCCCAAATAGCTGCAAGACCTGCTCCATGAGCCACATTAAACATGCCACTCAATTCATGTTCTAAGCCATGACAAGCCCAGTCACCTAAAGTTCTATCTCCTGTCATGCCATTATGAGATACACTACCAGCCCACATAACCTCACTTCGAGCTTGTTCATTAGTAGGATCTTCTAATAAAATTTTTGCATTTTTAATGACAGTACAAATCAAACTCTCCGCCATTTGATCCACTAAATCCAATGTTTCGAATGGCGTAAAATACCTTTCAAGTGTATGCATAATTATATCTGTACATCCGCACATTGTTTGATACTTTGATACAGTATATGTTAATTCTGGATTCAAAATCGAAAATTTAAAATACCCAAAATCACTAGCTAATCCACGCTTTAAATTTCCATCTTCATTCGTAATAACGCTTGAACCACTCATTTCACTACCCGTTGCTGCAAGTGTAAGGATGCATCCCATAGGTAAAGCACCTTTTATTTTTTTCTTTTTGGCATAATAATCCCAAATATTGCCTTCATTATAGACACCATAAGCAATACCCTTGCTTGAATCGAGTACACTACCACCGCCGACAGCTAAAATAAAATCAACACCTTCTTCTTTACAAATTTGAATACCTTCATTTACCTTAGAAAGTAAAGGATTCGCTACAACACCACCACACAAACAATAAGCAATATTTTCTTCATTCAATGCCTTTTTTACACGATCCAACAGACCAGACTTAATGGCACTTTGACCTCCATAATGAATTAGCACTTTTGTCGGATGAAATTCCTTTAAAATCTTTCCAACCTTTTTTTCCTCATCTTTTCCAAAATAAACTTTTGTTGGTGCATAATACTTAAAATTTTCCATAAATACTCCTTTAAATCTTTTTCATTGAAATTGCTTCAATCAATAAGCTTATACCAGCTACAATCAAATAGGCTGCAATAACATAGTTGACAACTAAAGCACTTTGGAATGGCATTACCATAAAAATAATACCCAACAACAAATTAACCAAACCTGTAAAGCTCAAATAATTGGTATTTATCACTCTAAAAAAGCTTAACTTTGATCCCCAAGTCATTTTTTGAATTCCGTTCACCAATAAAACAAACGCAAACAAGAATGTTAAAGTACTCACCGTAATGGTCACTGGCATTGTATACAGCAAACAGCCTAATAAGATGTTTAAGATTCCACTGACTAACCACATAGCGTCTTTAAAAAAGAAAGTGGTAGTAATATATGAATAGATTTCATAAGCTCCCCATATTATCAGGCCAATAGCAGCAATCATCTGAATGGTAGTGAACACTTTTTCTGGAAACGCAAAACATAGAATGCCAATAAGAATCAATACTATACTCAATATTATACTCGTTCTTTTTACTTTTTTATACCTTTCATTCCATTGTGTTGTAAATTCATCAATATAATTATAATCTGAATCAAACCATTTCATATAAAACATCTCCTTTAACTGATTTCAGTATAACACCACTTTTAGCACTTTCAACGCAAAAGTGCTAGACATATTTCAATATCTGTCTAATATTGTAAATTCAATGTATCAATGATACACTTTTACTTGTCGAAAAAAAGGAGACTTATATGCTAAAAAAATACTTGATTGTGTTTTTTGTATCAATGGTACCACTCATTGAACTTCGTGGAGCTATTCCAATTGCCGCTGGAATGGGATTACCATTTGTACAATATTATATTATTGCGATTATCGGGAATATGATTCCTGTTCCATTTATCTATTTCTTTGCCAGAAAAATATTAATTTGGGGAGCAGGCAAACCTGTTATTGGAAACTTTTTTACTTGGTGCTTAGAAAAAGGTGAAAAAGGCGGAAAAAAATTACAAGCTACGGCAGGTAAAGGATTATTCGTTGCCCTATTATTATTTGTAGGTATTCCATTACCAGGCACGGGTGCATGGACTGGAACTCTTGCCGCTAGTATCTTAGACATGGATTTCAAATCAAGCATATTAGCCGTTATGTTAGGTGTCATTCTTGCAGGTATCATTATGGCTTTAGCGAGTATGGGCTTATTTGGCGCACTTGGAGCACTGTTTTAAATAGTGCTTTTTTCTTTTGTTTAAAAAAAAAGGTTTGAAAAAAATCAAACCCTACTTAAACATATTATGTCTGAAAAAATATACTGTGGCAACAACACATGCCAATATAGCTACAAAACTTGGAAACCACACAAATGGAAATGGCAACTGCACATTCATTCCATAGAATCCAAAAATAATATTTGGAATGGCCATAACGATTGTTATTACAGTCAACTTATTCATGACAATATTCATATTATTAGAAATGATACTTGCGAATGTATCCATGGTACCTGCCATTGTATTTGAATAAATATTACACATTTCAATAGCCTGATGAATTTCAATCATGACGTCTTCTAACAAATCCTCATCTTCTTCATACAATTGAATTTGTTTACCACGCATAATTTTACTCAATGTAACCTCATCTGATTTTAATGATGTTGAAAAATAAACTAGTGATTTCTCCAAGCCTAACATTTCAATCAATTCATCATTTTCTACAGATTGATGCAACCGCGTTTCTGTTCGACTTGATAAGCGATCAATTTGACGTAGACAAATCAAGAATCTTTGTGAAATACGTAATGCTAAAAGTAAGAAAAATCTTGTTTTTAAACGTGTATCCATGCCTTTGATTCTTCCTTGTGACATTTCTAAAATGCTCCAGTTTTCATATAAACTAATTGTAACGACATATCCTTTTAAAATCACGATACCAACCGGTAATGTAGAATATGTTGAATCAATAGAATCGTCATCTTCATTTTCAGCACTTGGGTAGTCAAAGATAATTAAAGCTTGCCTAAAATCATCATCATAATCGATATGTGAGCTTTCTTCTTCATCCAATGAAGACTTCACAAATTCAGGCAAAATCCCAATTTGTTCAATCAAATAATTTCTTTCTTCTTCTGTAGGTGCAACCGCATTGATCCAACAGCCTGGTTCTGGCTCTGTAATTTTGCGTGTTCCATCTTCAAATGTTTTATAAAACTCTAACACAATTTGTCCTCCTTATATTCTAAACGAAGACAAATCTCATGCCTCCGAACATATATTCTTTTCTATTGTTAAAATAACTCGGGTCTGGAGACATGTTTCCACCTACTTTCTACTAAAGAATATTGTATCATATTCATGTCAAATTCTTGCAAATTTTCACAAAAAAATGACTAGCTCAGGCTAGTCATAAGGTTTATATTCAACAGTTTCTTTGTCAAAATCAATAAACAATTGAAACGCATTACGATTTTTGTCTTCATCCCAGATTTCAACAAACTTAGGTGTAACCTCAATTAAAATTTCAGTATCAATGTGAGAATATGCATTGTAGCTTTGCCATAAGAATTCTTTATACTTCTTTTCAAAGATACGACCTGGTTCATCGACTACCAATCCTAAGTTTTTAGCGGTTCCCTCAACTTGTACTCCATTAAAGCACATAGCTACTTTGTCATTTTTAAATAATTGTTGTGTTTTTCTGAAGTTTTTATCTGTCTTAAAATAAATTTTGTCGTTGTAGAAAACACAACTTACATTTCTTACCATAGGATAATCATCTACACAGCTTGCCAAAGCCATGATTTTATAATCTCCTAATTTTTCATCCATAATTTTCTTTGCTTCTAAAAGTTCCATTTTTATCCTAACCTTTCATTACTAATATTAAAACCACAATTGATACTATGATAAATGCGCTCACAATCCCAACATCCTTTGTAAGACCTTCATTTACATTTGATTGAGGAACAAATTGTGTATTTCTCAATGCATTTACTAATGGTTTATAAATCAACATTGCGAATGCTGCATTTAATGCACATTTAATAATATTGAATGGAACAATACCCGGAAGTAACATACCTACCACTGCACTTCTTGGCATTTGATAATAAATAGGTGTAATAATATAGTTCCATAAAGTCATACTCAATGTACAGCATACTGTTCCTAATACCAAACCAATAACAGCTCCTTTTTTAGAATGTTTATACTTATAAACACAAGCTGCAACGCATGCAAATGTACAAGTTGAAATCACATTCATCAATACGTCTAATAAGTTTCCTCCACGGAATACAATTTCTAAGAATGAACATAAAAGACTCATAATAAATGATGTCATAGGACCATAAATAAATCCTGCAATCACAATAATGATATCTTTTGGATCATAGCTTAGAAAAGATACGGCTGGTACAATTGGAAATTGTATCAATAGGTTTAAAACCATTGCCATCGCGCTTAAAATTGCAATTGTTGTTAGTTTCTTTGTTGAACTCATAAATCATCAATCCTTTCGTATATCAACTAAAAAACGTGCCTAAAGAAAATCCTCTAGGCGCGTTTAAATATACAAAAGAATATATAAAAACATCTTCTTCCATCCAGACTATACTGTCGCCACTGGAATTTCACCAGTTCATGCAAATTGCTCGCGGGGTCTACCGCCGATAGGGAATTTCACCCAACCCTGAAGATTCAATTTATGCAGAATCAGTATACACTTATTTACAATAAAAAAAAAGAGCAAATTAAATTGCTCTTAGTAGTTCCTTAAATCATAAGCCATGTTCTGTTCCACTTACGTGGTGACAGTCATTTATCTATAGCTTAAAGCTATCCAGCCTTTCTTTCGTTTCATTCCAGCCGGTTCCCCTACCAAATTTGGGTTTCTCGCTTGTGGGGTTTACCCGTTCCACCCTATACGTTTCCATATAGATTCGTCTCTGTGGCACTTTTAAAGTTTATTTACATAGTTTCCCTTAGCAAACAAAACAGCCGTCAAGTAAAAACTTGCCTAGACTTATTTATTCATCTAGCACAAACACTACAATCATCACAGATTGTGCGAGCATGGACTTTCCTCTAACTATCTAAGTAGCCAGCGACTGTCGATTTAATTCACTATTCTTCACTTTGATTAAATACAGCTTTTTCCAAACGTGCAATACGTTTTAAGATATCTACTGTGTTACTGTTTCCATTCACAAAATCAGAATTTACTTTTTCATTCAAGTTTTCATTCTCACTTTGTAGTGCAAACAACTGTTGCTGCAACTCTTTAATTTTTTCTTCATAACGAGTGACTGCAGCACCTAATTCTTCTACTTTTTCATCGTATTTCTGATAGTCTTCAATGACCATATCTAGAAATTCATCTACTTCAGCAGGGGCATATCCCTTCAAGTCTACATGAAATTCTTTTTCATAAATTTCCTGAGCTGTCAAATTCATATCTTTTGCCATATATAGTCCCCCTATATCTACCTAAATATTATGAATGTTTTGTGCAAAAAAATCAACTCTGACTTTTCAGTTTCATTGAATGTTCATCCTTTTTCATATATAATGTTCGTGATGAGCACTATTAAATATCCAAATGCAATTTCAACCATAAATACAATGCAACAAAAGAGTTATAGTTCAAGAGGTATGCGTCTTGAAAATGATATAAATGACTCTAATAAATATTATCGAGAACTTGATAAAGCATTAATTTATAAAAAGCCAACGCCAGTTCAGGTTGTTCATGTTGATTATCCAAAAAGGCAGCGTGCAAAAATAACTGAGGCTTATTATAAAACGCCATCAACAACCGACTATAATGGTGTATATCGAGGTAAATATATTGATTTTGAAGCTAAGGAAACCAAAAATAAAACTAGTTTTCCACTCTTTATGATTCACCCTCATCAAATCAAGCATCTCAAAAAAGTTGTATTTCATGGAGGCATTGGTTTTTTCATCATTCGATTTAATTACCATAATGAAACGTATCTTGTTGATTCAAAGCTGCTCATAGATAAAATAGAAAGTATAGATAAAAGTTCCATACCTTATGCTTGGTTTCAAAGACATGGAACTCTTATTCAAGAAGGATTATATCCTAGGTTAGCGTATTTAAAAGTTGTAGATGAACTCTATTTTAAGGAGGATAAGTAAATGGCCCAACCACAAAACGAACAAAAAAAGCCACAAACACCAAAAACAAGCAGAAGAAAATTAGATATATGGAATAAATTAGCTGTATGTATTCTATCTATTTTTTTAGTTGGATGTATATCTGTATTCTTTGTGCTTGTTAATATTATTAATGATCCTGATGGAATGCGTTTTTCACAAGATGGTTTAACCACATTATCCAATTCAAGACTATATGATTCTTCAGGAAATGTATTCTACGAACTAGGAGATGAAATTCGTGAAGATGTAACATATTCACAAATTCCACAATCTGTAGTAGATGCTTTCCTTTCAATCGAAGACTCACGTTTCTTTGATCATAATGGTTTTGACTTGCCTCGTTTCTTAAAATCAGCTATGGCAAATTTAAAATCTGGTAGTTTAGCTCAAGGTGGTTCAACATTAACAATGCAAATGATTGATAATGCATTCACGAAAAACCAAGAGAAAAAAATTGAAACGGAACAAGGTCCTGTTACCACAGTTCAAAAATTAAAATTAAAAATTCAAGAAATCTATTTATCATTAATAGCTGAACAAAGTATTAATAAAGAACAAATCTTTGAATACTATGTAAACCGTATTTGGTTTGGTTCAGGAAATAACACGCGAGGTATTCAAAAAGCTGCGCAATACTTCTTCAATAAAGATGTGTCTCAATTAAATTTAGGTGAAGCTGCCTTCTTGGCTGGCTGTATTAATGCACCAGACACATACAACCCATTAAACAATTTAAATGAAGCAAATTCTACATTGGATCATTTAAAAGCTGCACAGAAACGTAGAAACGTCACTTTGGAATTGATGATGCAACATGGATATATTACGGAAGAAGAATTTAATCTTGCTTCAAATCAAGATTTATCATTCTCTCTACAATATATTGAAAAAACGAACGAAGATCCAAACCAAGCTTATATCACACAAACATTAAGTGAAGTTATGGAATTAACTGGACAAGACCCTGCAATTATCCCAATGGATATCTATACGGCATTAAACCAAGATGCTCAAAAACAAGCAGATGAAATCTGTAAAGGAAATATCGTTCAATATCCAAATGATGCATTCGATGTAGGTTTCTCAATGATTGAAAATGACACTGGTGAAATCATCGCAGTTGGTCCTGGTCGTCGCTATCATTCAGATTCAGTTAAAGTGGATAACTCAACAGATACTAAACAACCAGGTTCAACAATGAAACCATTGCTTGCCTATTCAAGTACATTTGATATTTTAGGTTGGTCTACTGTTCACCAGGTAAATGATAAGAAAAAAGACTATTGGAAAAACGGTTCTTATGCTCCGGCAAACTCAGATGGAAAATTCA
The DNA here is from genome assembly GCA_900547815.1 of uncultured Solobacterium sp. Lineage (GTDB taxonomy): Bacteria > Bacillota_I > Bacilli_A > Erysipelotrichales > Erysipelotrichaceae > Holdemanella. The sequence goes on along the minus strand of URHY01000008.1, from coordinate 1,241 downwards.
ATGGTAAAATGAGTTTACAAGATGCTTTAGGTGTTTCAAAAAATACAACAGCAGCCCAAGCAATGATAGATTTAGTTACAGCTAAAGGTTATGACTATTGGAAAGATTTCTGTAAGAAATTAGGTTATAACGACGATGTTGCCGAAGGATTCAACGAACAATATTCAATTGGTGGTTCTGGAATGATCGCAACTCCAGTCCAACAAGCAAGTGCATATTCCATGTTAGCTAATGGTGGTAAACGTGTAGACGCACATAGAGTTCGTAAAGTAATTCGTAGATCAGATAAAAAAGAATTTGAAACAAACGCAAAGACATATGAATTGATCAGTGAACAAGCTGCTTGGATGATGTCAGTATTACTTGAAAAAGTTGTTTCTGGAGGCTACAACAACTTCAACAATATTCTAGGTGGTAATTATCCAGTATATGCCAAGTCAGGAACAACAGACTGGCAATCTGAAGGTGCTCTCTATAAGATTCCTGCAGGCACATCAAAAGATGAATGGTCAGTAGGTTATACTAATAAATATACAATCGCATGCTGGAGTGGATATACAACGGAATATATTAAACAAGGCTATTATGTAACACTTCATGATTTAAATGTTGCGACGGCATTCCATATTTCACACTATATGTTAGATTACATGCAAAAATATGCTACATATTCTGCTATCGAAAAACCAAGCGGTATCTCTGACTATAAGGGTGGATACATCAAAGATGAATTTAAATCTAAAGGTGATACAGCTTCCGAGAATTCAGATGCACAAGATGCCTGTGAAGCCGGTGGCGGTGAATGGGATGATGAAACTGATACTTGTACAAGACCAGACGACGAAAAAAGACAAGCTTGTGAAGCCGATGGTGGTACATGGGATTCTGAAGCAGGTACATGTACTAAAGAAGACACCGAAACAAATGATGCTGAAACAACTTGTACAAACAATGGTGGTACTTGGGATGGTAGTGCTTGTACATATCCAACTCCTGAACCTGAACCTGAACCAACTCCAACACCAGACCCATCTACTCCTGAAACAACAGGATATATTTGGTATGATGGAAGAAGTTTATACAACATATTTGATAGGCTATAACGCTGAGTGCTCCAACGAGCACTCTTTTTATTTGAAAAAGACACATTTAATAAAACAGGATATAGACATCATTAATGTCAAACAGACTTGTACAATTTACCTGTAAGTGAGGTAATGAAACATGTGTACAGAATTTAA
>URHY01000007.1 GCA_900547815.1 uncultured Solobacterium sp. | reverse complement strand
CAAGACATTAACGGATGTAGAATGGTTGGATTTAGAAGAATTAGAGGAAAAGGAGAAGATTGAAATGTGTGAAGCTGAAAAGAGATGGCTTGAAGTAAAGTCAAAAGAATGGGAAGCTGAAGGGATAAAAAAAGGAATCGAACAAGGCAGCGAGAATAATCGTAAAGAAATGTATAGAACGATGGTAGACAAAGGATTCAGTATTTCAAGTATCGCATCCATTTTCTCGGTAAGTGAAGAGTCGATTAAAAAGCTATTAATGAAAGCTTAGGCCAATTTGAAAAGAGATGGCTTCGAAAAAGAAGATACGTTCTTTTGTTCAATGTTTGTGACGATTGATAGGAGGAGATGAAAAATCTCTTCTTTTCTTTTTCGTCTGTGATATAATAAGGTGACTTTGAAAGGATTGAGAAAATGGTATTTCTTTTATTAGTATTAGGTATGGTCCTTTTAATGAAGGGTGCAGACTTGTTTGTGGATGGCAGTGCAAGTGTGGCTCGTAAATTAAAAGTACCTTCAGTTATTATTGGTTTGACAATTGTTGCACTTGGAACGAGTTTGCCAGAAGCAAGTGTAAGTATTACGGCTGGTTTAATGGGCAGTAATGAAATTGCAATTTCAAATATTGTTGGTTCTAATATTTTCAATACTTTGGTTGTGGTTGGAACTAGTGCAGTGATTACTCCATTTTTAATGGATAAGGATATTTTGAATCGTGATTTAAAAATCAATATTTTGGTGAGTATTTTACTTTCAATTTTTGTGTTGAATGGAATGTTGAATCGCTTTGAAGGTATTATCTTCTTAGTCGGTTTAGTATTGTTTATTTTAAATTTGATTCGTAGTGCTAAAAAGAATCGTGTTGAGGATGAGAAAGTTGAAACTTTATCGGGAATCAAATGCTTGATTTATATCGTGATTGGTGTTGCGTGTATTATTTGGGGTGGAGACATCACTGTAGATAGTGCAAAGCAGATTGCAGCTATGCTAGGTATGAGTGATACTTTGATTGGTTTAACTGTTGTTTCAATTGGAACTTCTTTACCTGAGCTAGTAACAAGTGTTGTTGCGGCAAGAAAAGGTGAGAGTGGTTTATCTTTGGGTAATGCGATTGGAAGTAACATAATGAATATCTTATTTATTTTAGGTGCTTCAAGTACAATTCATCCGATTGCGGCTACTTCACAAAATATTATTGATACTTTTGTCTTGATTGGTGTATCTCTTTTGATTTATGGTATTGCCAAAAAGGGAGATACAATGACAAGAAAAAAGGGGATCTTTATGATCCTCGTATATGTCATTTATATGATTTATATTATTGTACGCTAGGCGAGTCCTAGCTTTTTTTCTTTCCTTGAGAAAGGATAGCCCGAATGGAATTGAAAAGAATGGGTTTATATTCTTCAATAGGAAGGGGTTGACTATGAAGAATACTGTTGTAGCAAGTACTTCCTGTAAGTTCAACTATTAAGTAGAGTATGACTTCTGAATTTTCAAATTCATATCCATTTGCGGTTGCGATTTCGTTAAATTCTTTTATAAGATTGAAACTATCATTATCAATAGCCGTATTTAACTGAGCATGGAACACGCCCCAAGATAGGTTTCTTTCAACGAATTTTAAAATCAATGGATTGTTTTCTAATCGAATCAATACTTGATTGATCAAGAAGATAACAGAGTCTTCAAAATTACGAATATCGTTTTTTTCTAATTGTTTGTGGGCTTCTTCAAAAAGACGATGTGCTTCTTTTTGAATTAGAATATCGCGAATTTGGTATTTATCTTTGAAATAAAGATAGAAAGTTCCTTTTGCGACGCCTGCACTCTTTACAATATCATTTACAGAGACATTTGTAATGTCTTCTTTTGTGAATAGATTAAAGGCAGCCTGTAAGAGGTTGTTTTCTTTTATTTTCTTATTTTCGATTATCTTACTTTTCATGCATATCACCATCCATATTATAATCAATAATTTATAAAATACAAATAAAAATGACCGATTGAACATATTAAAACAATTGTATATTGGGAATTTAAAAAAATAAAACAAAATTATTGACTAGTGGTCAGTTTGGTACTATACTCTTCACGTAGTAAAGGAAAGGATAGAAAAAAAGGTGATTCGATATGGATAAGATGTCAAAATGGATAGTTAAATATCGTAATTTGATTTTGGCCGTAGCCATCATACTATTAATTCCAAGCGCAATTGGTTATTTCAATACAAATATTAATTACGATTTATTATCTTATTTACCTTCAACTTCAGAATCTATGAAAACACAAAAGATTCTTGGGGATGATTTTAACTTATCGAGTGTAGACTTCTTGGTTGTCAACAACAAGTCTGATCAAGAGGCCGCTAAAATTAAGGAAGAGATCAATAAAATTGATGGAGTTGAAAAATGTATTTGGAGAGATGATGTATTAGATATCTCCGTTCCAAAACAGGCAATTCCAGAAAGCATTCAAGATATGCTTTATTCTGGCGACAGTACAATGATGATTGTTACATTTAAAGAGCCAACATCGTCAATGCGTACTATGAATGCGATCAGTAAAATTAAAAAATATACAAAAGATGATTGTTACTTAGGTGGTATGTCAGCCATCAGTGAAGATACTAAAGATCAAACAGAACATGATACACCAATTTATGCAGGTATTGCCGTTGTATTATGTATGATCGTTTTGTTCTTAGGATTAGAGAGTACAATTGCTCCAATTGTATTTATGTTAGGAATGATTTTCCCCATCGTTTATAACTTTGGTACAAACGTATTCTTAGGAGAAATTAGTTATATCACAAAGGCTTTGGCCGTTGTATTACAGTTAGCTGTAACATTGGATTATTCCATCTTCTTATTACATAGATATCAAGAAGAAAAACAAAAACTTCCAAATGAAGAAGCTATGGCTAAGGCTATCAGAGCTACATTTACTTCAATTACTTCAAGTTCAATTACAACAATCGCAGGTTTTGTTGCCTTGTGTGTAATGCAGTTAACACTAGGTAGAGATATCGGTATTGTTATGGCTAAAGGTGTTGTTCTTGGTGTATTATCAACCATCTTTATTTTGCCAAGCTTGTTGATGTTCTTTGATAAGACAATCGAAAAATATAAACATAAAACAATTTTGAATGAATTGCACAAAGTACCTCGTTTTGTGATTCATCATTATAAAAAAATTCTTGTTGCCTTTGTGTTGATTTTCATTCCATTTGGATATGGTCAGGCACATACAAATATCTATTATGATTTGATTTCTGGTATGCCAGGTGATTTTGCGAGTATCATTGGTACAAATCAGTTAAAAGATAAATTTGATATGACAACAACGCATTTCGTTTTAGTGGATGATACATTAACAACGAATGAAATTCAGAATATGTGTTCTGAAATCAAAGATTTAAAAGGTATTCATAATGTATTAGCGTATGAAGAATTTGTGGGCCCAGGACTTGCATCCAACTTTACTCCTACAGTAGTAAAGGATATTTTCCAAAATGGTGGAAAGAAATTAATTGTTGTGAACAGTGATTATAAAGCTGCAACCAATGAATTAAATACACAGTTAGATAAAATGGATACCATCATTCATAAATATGATAAGAAGGGTATGATTGGTGGAGAAGGAAGTATGACACGTGATTTGATCACAACAACAAATACAGACTTTGCGATGGTTAATGTATTATCTGTCATCATGATCTTTATCATTGTTGCCTTAACATTTAAATCATTTGCACTTCCAGTCATTTTAGTACTAACAATTGAATTTGCGATTACGATCAATATGGGTATTCCATTCTTTACAGGAACTACACTTCCATTTATCGCAAGTATGGTTATCGGAACCATTCAATTGGGAGCTACCGTTGACTACGCTATTCTAATGACAACGCGTTTTAAAGAAGAGTTATCGCATGGTAAGAAGGTTAAGGAAGCGGCTTTAATTGCGATGGAAAAATCAAGTGTGTCAATTATGACAAGTGGATTCTCATTCTTTGCCGCATGTATCGGTGTAAGCTTTGTAGCTAAAATGGATTTAATTAAATCCTTAGTCATTTTATTAGCGCGTGGTGCATTAATTTCAGTCGTAAGTATTTTATTAGTATTACCTTCATTGTTGATTTTCTGCCATAAGTTCATTGAAAAAACGACAAAGAATTGGCCAGAATCAAATATGGAAGCGAAAGGAGAATAAATATGAATTTAAGTCATACAGTAAAAGTAGTTGGTAGTGTAGTGTTGAGTGCAGTTATGGCAGGAAGTATGATGCCTGTGACTGTATTTGCACAAAGTAATGATGAAAATCCTACAGAAAAAACAGAAACTGTTTATTCTGTATTAAACTCAGATGGTTCCATCAGTGATACAATCGTATCTAGCTGGTTACATGATGAGGATGGAATTAATAATATTAAAGAAACATTAAATCTAAAAGACGTTAAGAATATTAAATCAAATGAAAAACCTTCAAAAGACGGAAATACATATACATGGAATGCGAAAGGAAATGATGTGTATTATGAAGGAACAGCCACCAAACAACTTCCAGTGTCTGTTAAGCTTCGTTATGAATTAGATGGTCAGGAAATGTCCGCAAAAGATATGGAAGGTAAGTCTGGTCATTTAAAATTAACAATTTCTTTCACAAATAACTATTCAGAAGTTAAAAATATCAATGGCAAATCCATTGTGATTCACCCTAGTTATTTAGCTGGTGGTATGTTGAATATGAGTACTGGTAACTTTACAAATGTGAAGTGTGAATCTGGTAAGATCGTAAATGATGGAACAAATGAAATGTTGGCATTTGCGAATATTCCAGGCTTGAATGAAACATTAAGATCTGCTGGTTTAGACAAAGTAAATAATCAATTAGGAATTAGTGATGATGTAACAGTAGAAGCCGATGTCAATAATTTTGATTTAGGTTCTATCATGGTTGGTATGACAAATGAAATTGATTTGGCAAGTGAATTAGGTGAAATTGGTTCTGTATCTGAATTAACAGATGGAATTGATCAATTAATGGAAGCCGATGATCAATTGATTGATGGATCAAAACAATTGTATGATGGAACAACTCAATTAAAAGAAGGTATTGCTCCATTATCAAGTGCTTATCCTCAAATTGAAACATTAACAAATGCATTTGATCAATTACATGATGGAACAACAAAGTTAAGTACTGGTTTAAATCAATATACGGCTGGTGTAGATCAATTAGCTATAGTTTCACAGAATTTATATTCTATTCAAACTGGATTAAATGATGTTGATAGCAACTTGAATAATAAAAAAACGACAACAAAGTTAGGTGCATTAGTAGCTGGTGTTACAAAGGTTAATGAAGCTATAAATTTAATGAATGATCAGTTGAATGGAAAAGAATCTAAATTAACAAAAGAAAACATCCAAATATTGAAAGATGCGATTAGTGAATCAAATAAAGAAATTGGTAATTTAGAGAAAGCTTTAAATGAGACAAATAATGATTTAGTAAAATTAGGCGGAAAATCAAAAGATTGTACAGGTGGAGAAATCAAAGCTGCTAAAGATGCGTTAAATGAATTAGGTTCTTTAAAGACTAATTTAACAAATGTAATGACTGGTATAGGTGCAGATATTAAAGGGGCTTCAGTTGAAATTCAAACACAGAAACAAACTGAAATTGCATCTGTTCAAAATTCAATTAATGCTTTGCAACAAGCTTTGAATAGTCTATCTGATACAGAAGAAAATGCATCTGCAAGAAGTGAATTGCAAACTCAAATTGACAATCTAACAAGTTATAAAAATTCTTTGTCTACATCTACTACATTAAATCAATACGCTACTGATTTAGGTATACAGGCACAAACTTTAAATGGTATTGTAAATGATTCAACTGCTGTATTAGATAAGGTTGAAACATCTTATAGTAATTCTGTATCTGCAGTAAGTGATTTAGAGACACAATTAAAGAATACTAAAGATTCATTAGACAAATTGGCTAAACAAATGGATAAAGTAGAGAGCGTTGGTTTAACATCAGCAGATTTTGATCAATTAAATACATTGAAGTCAACAGTTGCAGCTCTTGCTGATGAAGAGAAAGGTACTCCATCACTAGTAGCAGGTGTTAATACATTACAAGGACTATTAGGAAAATTATCTGGTGGAGTTAGTGATTTAAATTCTGGTATTAATCAATTGGCTCCAGGTATTGCACAAGGTACAAGTAATTTATCAAAAAACAGTGATTCTTTAAGAAATGGTGCAAAGGCATTAAATGATGGAACCGCACAATTAAGCGCATCTAAATCAAAGATGAGCGAATTAACAAGTGGATTAACTAAATTAAGTGATGCTGCTGATCAATTGAATGATGGTGCTAAACAATTATACGAAGGTAATGAACAATTCAAGTCTGAAGGATTGGATCAATTAAAAGAAAAGGTTGATTTAGGTGTTGGAGAACTTGAAACATTACAAAGTGTAATGAATGAAATCAAAGCTATGAATAAAGAATATGCTTCTTACTCTGGTGCTCCAGAAGGTGCTACAGTAACTAGTCGTTATGTATTCCGTACTAAGGAAGAAAGTTCTAAATAGTTTATAAAGGTATTCTTCGGAATGCCTTTTTAATTTGATATTCTTTGGTTGGCGTGTTAAAATGAAAGGGAATTTATATGGGGGTATATAATCATGAAACATATTAATACAGTAGATACTCGTAACTTGTGTGAAAGCGCAAAAAATGGTGGATGTGGAGAATGCCAAACTTCTTGCCAATCAGCTTGTAAAACTAGCTGTGGAATTGCGAACCAAGCTTGCGAAAATAATAAAGAAAGTAAGTAATTAAGAAATGCCGAAGTGATTCGGCATTTTTAATGCCGCCTTTAAGGCAGCATTTTTTAAATTTTGAGGAGGAAATATAGATGATTCATCAGTATAAGATGTTTAATCAGAATATTGTATTGGATATTTGTTCAGGAAGCATTCATGTGGTAGATGAAATTGCTTATGATATGATTGCTGAATTTTTAGATAAAGATAAAAATACCTTGGTTTTAGAAATGAAGGAGAAATATCCTAGTGTTGAAACATCTGAATTAGAAGAATGTTACGACCAGATTTTAGAATTAAAAGAACAAGGTCGTTTATTTAGTGAAGATACATATGAGCCAATGGCAGGCCAGTTAAAGGCTAAGACAAGTGGTGTTATTAAAGCTTTATGTCTTCATATTGCCCATACTTGTAACTTGAATTGCTCGTATTGTTTTGCCAGCCAAGGAAAATACCATGGGGACCGTGCATTAATGAGTTTTGAAACAGGTAAACGCGCTCTTGATTTCTTGGTGGAAAATTCAGGAACACGCAGAAACTTAGAAGTGGATTTCTTTGGTGGAGAGCCACTAATGAACTTTGATGTGGTTAAACAATTGGTGGAGTATGCTCGTAGTATTGAAAAAGAAGCTGGAAAGAATTTCCGCTTTACATTAACGACAAATGGTATGTTGATTGATGATGACGTAATTGAATTTGCGAACAAAGAAATGAGCAACGTTGTTTTAAGTTTAGATGGACGTAAAGAAGTGCATGACCGTTATCGTGTGGATTATTCTGGTAAGGGAAGTTTTGATACAATCGTTCCTAAATTCCAAAAGTTAGTAAAGGCTCGCGAAGGTAAAAATTACTATATGCGTGGTACTTTTACTCATGCCAATCCAGACTTCTTAAAAGATGTGCAACAAATGTTAGACTTAGGTTTTAGAGAATTAAGTATGGAACCAGTTGTAGCTAAATCGGATGATCCTGCTGCATTAACAGAAGCAGATCGTGAAGTTGTGAAAAAACAATATGAAGATTTAGCGAAGTTGATGTTGGAATATGATGAGAAGAAAGATCCATTTACTTTCTATCACTATATGATTGATTTAAAAGGTGGACCATGTATTTATAAACGTATTTCAGGATGTGGTTCAGGAACTGAATATATGGCCGTAACACCATGGGGAGATTTATATCCTTGTCACCAATTTGTAGGAGAAGAAGCCTTTAAATTAGGAGACATTTATACGGGTGTCACAAACAAAAAGATTCAGGATGAATTTGCATCATGTAACGTATATGCACGTAAAGAATGTGCAGATTGCTGGGCAAGACTTTATTGTTCTGGAGGATGTGCGGCCAATGCATACCATGCGACAGGATCTGTCAAAGGTGTATATAAAGAAGGTTGTGAATTATTCTGTAAACGATTAGAATGCGCACTTGCCGTAGCCATTATTCGTGATATGAAAGAAAATAGTCATGAAGACGCCGATTGTTAGTTTTCTAAAATCGTATCAAGAAAAATCACCTGTAAGAATGCATATGCCAGGCCATAAAGGTGCTGGCATTCTTGGTTTTGAAGGAATGGATCTTACAGAAATTTATGGAGCCGATGAGTTATTTGCGGCAGAAGGTATCATTAAGGAAAGTGAACAAAATGCTTCCTCTTTATTTGGCTGTCCAACCTATTATTCAACGCAAGGCTCTACTTTATGCATTCAAACTATGTGCACGATATTATGCCAAGATGCTAAAAGTAAAGGCAAGAAACCTAAGATTCTTGCAGGAAGAAATGCACATCGAAGCTTTATTCATGCTGCTGCACTTTTAGATTTTGACATTGCATGGCTATATGGAAATAGTGATTATTTATCTTGTACAATTAGTACAGAAACTTTGGAAAAGGAAATTCTTGAAAACAATCCAACGGCTGTATATCTGACAAATCCAGACTATTTAGGAAACCTTTTGGATATTAAATCTTTAGCTTCGATATGTAAAAAGCATGATGTATTACTTGCCATAGACAATGCCCATGGTGCATATTTTCGCTTTCTAAAAGATTCTTTACACCCTATTGATTTGGGTGCTGATCTATGTTGTGATTCGGCTCATAAAACACTACCTGTACTTACCGGTGGAGCTTATCTTCACTTAAGTGATTCTTTGAATCAAGTATGGGGTGATGATGTAAAACATTTTATGGAATATTTTTCTTCTACAAGTCCATCCTATTTAATTATGGCATCTTTAGATGCGACAAATGATGTGTTGGACCATACATTTAGAAATTCTTTGTCTAAATGTATTTATAGTGTTGATTTATTAAAGAATACTCTAATTCAACATGGATATACGATTTTATCTGGTGAACCCATGAAGATTACGATTTCAACAAAAGAGTTTGGCTATACTGGAAATGAAATCGCAAATCTTTTAATGGAATGTGATATCTATCCCGAATTCTATGATTCAGACTATATTGTATTAATGCCATCTCCATATAATACGAAGGATGACTTAAAACGATTAAAGACATGTTTATGTGGAATTGAAAGAAAACCTATTTTAATAAATAAACCACCAAAATTAGAACAATCTAAGAAAGCTATGAATGTGCGTCAAGCTTTATTTGCGCCAAGTAAAATGATAGAAGTTTCTAAATCATTAGGACAAGTATGTTCAAGTGTTACTGTATCTTGTCCTCCAGCTATTCTTCCAGTGATTCCAGGAGAAGTGATTAGCAAGAGTGCAATTGAAGTCATGAAATATTATGGTATCGAGACTGTACGAGTTGTCAAAGAATGACAGCTCTTTTCTTTTGTATATGTGAAACCGCTAACAATTGAAGTATAATGAAATAAGAAGTAAACATACGAAAAGGAGGAGAATCATATGTTTGACAAATTATTTGATACTATACAGATTCGTGGTATGGAATTAAAAAATCGTGTCGTCATGTCTGCGATGGGAACGCATGAAAGTGCGGAAAGTGACGATGGAAAGAGTGTTACGGATAAGTTGATTGCGTATCATGTGGCTCGTGCAAAAGGTGGAAATGGATTAAATACAGTTGAAGTTACAAGTGTAGATGCCCCGAGTGCACCTTTTGGATTTTTATCAATTGCCGAAGACAAGTACATTTGTGGATTTAAAAAATTAAATGATGCCGTGCATGAAGCCGGAGGAAAAACTTGCATTCAATTATGGCAAGGAGGATTAGCAGTAGCTTCAGATCAAACGGCTCAGATCTTAGTGCCAAATGATTTACCATTAAGTCCACAATATACCGTGCCAGCTATCACAAATGAAAGATTGCTCGATATAATAGATAAGTTTGGACAAGCCGCAAAGCGTGCAGTAGAAGCTGGATTTGATTGCTTAGAATTCCATTGTGCGCATAACTATTTACCACACTCAATGCTTTCAGGTGGAATCAATCATCGAAATGATGAGTGGGGTGGATCTTTTGAAAATCGTAAAAAATTCCCATTGGAATGTATTAAATCGATTCGTGCCAATATGCCAGAAGATATGCCACTATTCATGCGTGTAGATTGTCATGATGACATGTTAGAAGGTGGATTGACAGTGGAAGAAGTGATTGAATTTTGTAAAGATGCCAAAGAATTAGGTGTGGATGTATTAAATATTAGTCGTGGAAATATCTTAACGGCAGCTACATTATATGAGGTAGCTCCAGTGGATATTGAAAACGGATTTAACGTAGAAGATGCTGCTCGCATTCGTAAAGAAACAGGTATGTTGACAATGCCATGTGGACGCATCAATACGCCTGAATTTGCTGAAAAGATTTTAGAAGATGACAAGGCAGATTTAGTTGTCATGGCACGTGCGCAACTTGCCGATGCCAACTTCTGTAATAAAGCTAGAGCTGGTAAAGTCAATCAAATTCGCTATTGTATTGGATGTAACCAAGGCTGCTATGACTCATTCTGTGCATCCTTATATAATCCAGCCATTAAACACATTACTTGTATGCGAAATCCTGGCTTATTAGAAGAGGAAACATTAGGCTTAAAACCTGGATCTGTTTCTAAAAAAGTTGTCATCTTAGGTGGTGGAATTGCAGGTATGGAAGCGGCTCTAGATTTAAAAGAAACAGGCAATACACCAATTTTATTTGAAAAGAGTGAAAATCTTGGTGGACAATTCTTATTGGCAGGAGCTATTTCGGCTAAAAAAGATTTTAAGAATGCGGTAGATAAAATGATTTTGGATGTTCAAGAATCTGGAATTGAAGTGCACTTAAATACCGTTTGTACTAAAGAAAGGATTGAAGAAATTAAGCCGGATGCACTCATTGTAGCGATTGGATCAAGTCCATTTGTACTTCCAATTGAAGGTAGTGAAAGAGCCATTGTTGCACATGATGTATTAAGTGAAAAAGTAGAAGTACCAGGTGAAAACGTCGTCATTATTGGTGGTGGTCTTGTTGGCTTTGAAACCGCTGAATTCTTGGCTGCAAGACAAAAGAAAGTCACTGTTTTAGAAATGAAAGAAAAAGCTTTACAGGATTTAGGACCATTGCGTCAAATTACAGCCCAGTTTGCGATGGCCCACATGCCAATCACAATTGAAACAAGTGCAACTGTTGAAAGAATTGATGATCATGTAGTTGTTGCCAGTGGCAAAGAATATCCATATGATAGTGTCATTATGGCTGTAGGATCAAAGGCAAACGATACAAGTATGTATACAGATTTAGGTATTCCTACATACATCGTTGGTGATTGTAAAAAAGCAGGTGTTGCTTTAGATGCATTTAAAGATGCTTATCATGCGGTATTAGAAATTAATAAGTGAAGTCTTAATCGGCTTCACTTTTAAATTGATCAATATATTTTTGTACGGATTTAGTCATTTCTTTAGAAAAATCCGAATTGTATTTCCTGCTACAAAAAGCTGTTGCCCATTCATTTAATGTTTTGTTTACAGCTTTGTGTTCAAACATATTTTCTAGTTCTTGTTTGTCTTTTCTATGATATTGATTGACACAAACAATATCCTCTAATTTACAACGCTCGGGTTTTTGTCTTTTAAAATGATCCTCTGCAGGATATCCAAGTACTAACATGCATACAGGGACTACATATTCACTTAGATTTAATAATTCTTTATGTAGATCATGCTGCTCTAAAATATCACCTATGTAACAAGATCCAATTCCTAAACTTTCGGCTGCTACAACTGCATTTTGTGCGGCAATGGTCGCATCCGTTGTTGCGAGTAATAAATCGCCTACGCCTGGTTTTCTAGGATTGCAATTTTCATAATTAAACAAATCATACCATTTTTGAAAGTCGGCACAGAAAATTAAAACCATTTTAGCTTGATTAATAAAAGATTGATTATCACACGTTTTAGAAAGCGTTTCTTGCAGTTTTTGATCTTGTACATCAATAATAGTATACATTTGTTGGTTTCCTGCACTAGGGGCTTGCATAGCCGCTTGAAGTATCCGTGTTTTGTCTTCTTGTGATATTTCTTTATCTTCAAAAATTCGACAAGACTTGCGATCAAATAAACTTTGAATAATTGGATTCATAAACATTCCTTCTTTCTTTTGAAAATATTCTACACTAGATATGGTATCATTTATGTATGAAACTAAGTGAAATTAAGAAAAATGCACATAAAAATGTAAAAGCACATTATGCGACCTATTTAGTGTTATGTCTTGCGGCAGTACTTATGGGAAGTGAATTTAGTTCGACTTTATCCCTTTTAAAACAAGATAATGCCAAGAGTGTTTCAGGCCTGTTAATGCACTCTTCTTTTGTGAAGTCGATGACATCTTTACTTCCTGAAGGCGTCTTTGGTACGACCAACGGTGTATTTGCACATGTGGTAAATGGAATTACTTCAGGATCCTTTGTGAAGACACTATTTTTAGGTTTATCAACTATTATTCATTCGAAAGATATTGCGAGTATTTGTTTTGTCGTAATAGGTTTATGCATATCTGTGTTCTATAGAGTATATATTGTGAATGCATTGCCGGTTATTAATCGCAGACTCTTTTTGGAAGGAAGAGTTTACGCCAAACTTCCATTAGACCGTTTGGTGTATTTAATGCGAATTCGAAAGCAGATGCATGTTGCGTTTGTGAAACTTGTTAAATCTATTATTTTGACAATTATGAATTTTACTGTTGTAGGAGGCGTCTACTTTTACTATGTATATTTCTTAGTGGATTATATCTTAGCCGAAAATCCGACGATATCTTTAAAAGATGCACTTTCTTTATCTCGAAATATGATGAAGGGACATAAGTTTGAATGTTTTAAATGGCAATTTTCAATGGCTGGATGGTACATTTTGGATATATGTACATTTGGAATCAGTGCAATATTTTATTCGAATATGTATCGTATGTCAGTAATGTGTGAATTTTATACATTAAGAAGGAAAGAATTTCAAAGTGCTATCTTAAATGATACGTATTTATTTGAGAAGCCAAGTCGTGCTTTGATGCGAAATACGTATTCCGATGTGATTGCGGCATTAAATGCGAAAAACCCAATAGAAAATGCGTATACGGGCGTAAAAAAATTCTTGTGTGATAATTTTGGGATCATCTTTCATTTAAGTTCAAAAGAAAAACAATATGAAAGATATACTTATAATAAAATGGAAGCAGAAACGATGATTACCGAAGTGTATTTATTATGTTATCCAGTAAGGTTATCTCCAATTGAAGAGGCGTATAAGAAGTCAAATCTTCGTGTTTTACATCCAAATCGAAATTATACAATCACATCCATTCTTGTGTGTTTCTTCTTTATGTGTTTTGTCGGATGGATCTGGGAAGTCAGTCTTTCAATGATTAGCTATGGAAGATTTGTGAATCGTGGTGTTTTACATGGTCCATGGATTCCTATTTATGGTTTTGGTTGTGTTTTGATTCTGCTTTTATTAAAACGATTTAGAATGCGTCCCAAAGTTGAGTTTAGTATGGCCGTACTTCTTTGCGGATGTATTGAATACTTTACTGGTTTCTTTTTAGAGCTTACGCATAATGGTCAAAAATGGTGGGATTATACAGGCTACTTTTTAAATCTTGATGGAAGAATTTGTGCGGAAGGCTTATTGGTGTTTGGCGTTGGTGGTATGGCTTTTGTCTATGTGATTGCACCATTAATTGATAACTGGGTAAAAGAACACTTAAATAAAAAATTATCTACTGCCTGTTTAGTTTTACTTCTTTTATTTGGTGCAGATGTTGTTTATTCGCATTTTGAACCTAATGTAGGAGAGGGTGTGACTCGATGATAAAAAAGTTAAATGGAAATCAAATCAAGATGGTTGCGATCATTGCGATGTTTATGGATCATTTCGCAACTACATTCTATCCGAATTATGAAAAATTCTGGTGGCTTTTATTGATACATTTAATTGGACGAGTGGCAGCACCTATTATGTGGTTTATGGTGGTTGAAGGTTATACGCATACGCATAGTTTAAAGAAATATTTAGAAAGATTATTGATTTTTTCAATTATCGCTCACTTTGCGTATAACTTCTGTTTTGGCATATCTTTGATTCCATTAAAAGATTCTTTATTAAATCAAACAAGTATTATTTGGCCACTATTCTTATCGGTGATTGGTTTATGGGTAGAAGATCAAGATTGGAAAGATGTAAAGAAAATAGGTTGTATTCTAATTCTTTGTTTGTTGGCATTTCCAAGTGATTGGTCATGCTTTCCAGTTCTTTGTACAAACCATATTTACAAAAATCAAGGTAATTTAAAAAAACAAGTATTAGGTATGGCCTTATATATTTCCATGTATGTAATAGTCTATTGTTTATGTATTGATGTAGTTTATGGTTTGTTGCAGTTCGGAATTGTTTTAGTCTATCCGATTATGTCTTTATATGATGGAACAAGAGGAAAGAGTACATTTATGAAATGGTTCTTCTATTGGTTCTATGTGGGACATTTAATTTTGTGTGGATTGATTCGTGTAATGATGTAGAGGAAAAACATGTATGAGTAAAAAAGTACGTAGAGTGCCAGTTATTCTGGATGCAGGAGAAATTAAAGATTTACCACAAGAGGATATACAAATGATTTTAAGAGGTGCAGATGAATTGATTTCGACTGATGGAAGAAGTATGCTGGCGAAAATATTAAAGGGTTCAAAGGATAAAAAGATATTTGAACATAAACTAAATGAATGTCCTGCTTATGGATATTATCAAGATATGAAGTTGGATGATATCACAAAATGCATTGATTGGATGATCAAGAAAGATTATCTCAGAATTGAGTACGATTATCGTCTACCTTTATTGGTGTTTTCAGATAAAGGATGGCAAATCGAAAAAGAAACCTTTGCCCAAGAACTTTATCAGAAAATCTGTTTAGATGTAGAAGAAAAAAAGGCTCGTGTTCTATTTGAGATGAAAGAAGTAAATAGACAGGTTGTCATGCGTGTGCTTGATAAAATAGAGAAAGATGGAACAGAGGAATTTCTACCTTACTTAGAAGCATGGAAGATGTTGGAAGTAAAGAAGGTTGCAGCAAGAATTGCAGAAGTAGAAAATAAGATAAGTAGGCGTATATAGAGGTGCAAAATGAAAATATTAATTTTTGGGATGGGTAACATTGGAAAGAGTACTGTTGATGAGTTGTTGGCAAAGAAAATAGGTTACGATTTTATCGATATGGATACGAAAATCAAAGAAAAGTATGGAACAATGCTTGGTTTTCAAGATGAATATAATGATCAATATGAACGGGATGAATTGCGTGCAGAAATGATTTCTTCTTGGATTCAAGAAAATGAAAATGTAGTGATTGCCTTAAGTCCTATTGCGTATTTAGATGCATATGAAGATTTCTTTGAAGATTCAGATATTATTTGTTTCGACTTAACGGATCGAACAGAAAATATTTTTAAACGCTTGGTATTCACGGATGATAATGATAATCTTTTGCACATCCCACAATCGTATCTAAATAAGCATAAGGCATATTATATGCGAGAAATACAGGCGGATTTTGATTATTTCCATACTTTATATGCATCAAAAATGGATTCGATTTCAATGGATGGTAAAAGTTTAGATGAAATTGTAGAGGATATATGCCAGAAATATAAATTAGTCTAAGATTGTGATATAATCGATGGGCAAGTAAAAACACACATGACAGGGGTGCAATTGCTGAGAAAAACCCTTATTACCTGATCTGGTTAATTCTAGCGTAGGGAGTCATATCGATTGATAGTGGCACTCTAGGGTGCCTTTTTTATTTTGGAAAGGAGGCAATAATGAAGAAAAATCGTAGAATTGTCATGCCGTTGCTTGTGTTTATTCTAGTGATTGGTAGCTGGGAATTATATGTTCGTGCATTTGATATTTCACTTTATATTTTGCCTAGCCCATCAAAAATCATCAGTACTCTTATTGAGAATATGGATATTTTGATGCAACATTCACTTGTTACATTGGAAGAATCTGTTTTAGGACTGTTGATAAGTACTTTCTTTGCGATAGTGATTTCCATTGGTATGGATCTATCCAAAACATTTAAGACAAGTATTTATCCATATTTAATTGTGACACAAACCGTTCCCATTATGGTTTTAGGACCTTTATTTTCAATTTGGTTTGGATTTGATTTGTTGCCTAAAATCTTGATTGTTATATTTATGTGCTTTTTTCCTATTGCGATATCCTTTACGGATGCTTTGTCGCAAGTGAGTGAAAAAGAAATCAATTTATTAAAAAGTTTTGGTGCCAATCTATTTCAAATCTATAAAATTGTTAAGATGCCTTCTGGTGCCATTGGCTTATTTTCAGGATTAAAAGTAGCGGCTACTTATTGTGTTGGCGGAGCTATTGTAGGTGAATGGCTTTCAAGTAGAGCAGGACTTGGCTATTATATGCTTCGTGTGAAAAATGGGTATATGTTAGATAAAGTTTTTGCGTGTGTATTGATGATTATATTTTGGAGCATCTTATTGAATTTAGGGGTGTCTTTATTGGAAAAAATATTGTTTCCACATTTACGAAAAGGAGAAAGAAAATGAAAATTTTAAAAGCAATGTGTGCAGCTGCAGTTGCGTTAAGCTTAGTTGGCTGTGCTCAAACATCAAATTCAGATGACAAATTGACTAAGGTTACATTGATGTTGGATTATACGCCAAACACAAACCACACTGGTTTTTATGTGGCAAAAAACAAGGGGTATTATAAAGAAGCTGGTTTAGATGTAGATATTATTGAACCAGGTGATAATGCGACAACTTCTATGGTTGCAGCCGGAAAAGCTGATTTTGGCGTTTCTTACCAGGAAGATGTTACATATGCCTTAACTAGTGAAGATCCACTTCCAATTAAAACGATTGCGACAATTATTCAACATAATACTTCTGGATTTGTTTCTTTGAAGAGCGCAAACATCAATTCTGTAAAGGATTTTGAAGGAAAGACATATGCAGGATGGGGAGCACCAAGTGAAGAAGCCGTTATTAAAGCGGTTATGAATGAAGCGGGTGCTGATTTTAGTAAATTAAACATTGTAGGATCAGACGGATCTGGTATTGCAGGACTTAGTGATGAAGTAGGAAAGAATAAAGTGAATCTTGGATGGGAATTCTATGGTTGGGCTATTATTAAAGCGTTACAAGATGGATATGATTTAAACTATATGCCTCTAGCTGATTTAGATAGCCGTTTGGATTACTATACTCCAGTAATTATCACAAACAATAAAATGATCAAGAAGAATTCAGATACAATCAAGAAGTTTATGGAAGCTACTAAAAAAGGATATGAATATGCGATTGATCATCCAAGTAAAGCAGCTGAAATTTTACATGATGATGCTTTGACAGATACAGATTTGAAATTCCTTAAGGAAAGCCAAAAATACTTAAGTAGCCAATATGCAAAAGATGCAGATACATGGGGTGTTATGAAAGATTCTGTATGGGATAATTATACAGATTTTATGTATGAAACAGGATTGATTGATCACAAGATCGATGCGAAAGACCAATATACAAATGAGTTTGTAAAATAATGAAGCTACATGTTGAAAAACTAAATCTTGAATTTTCTGGAAAAGAAATATTGCATGATATTTCTTTTTCTATTCAAGAAGGAGAATTTGTTTCTATTCTAGGTCCGAGTGGTTGTGGAAAATCTACTATTCTAAATGTATTAGCTGGATTGATTGAAGATTATTCAGGACAGCTTTTTGTAGATGATGAACGTATTAAAGGTGTCAGCTCTCATTTTGCGTATATGCCGCAAAATGATTTGTTGCTTGAATGGAGAACCATTTTAGATAATGTATGTTTATATGGTGAAATCAATCATGATAAATCTATGAAACAAAGAGCTTTGAAAGAATTTGAGACATTTGGCCTTTCTGGATATGAAAATGCATATCCTTCTAGTCTTTCAGGAGGTATGCGTCAAAGAGCTGCCTTTTTAAGAACTTCCTTGTGTAAGGCAGATATTCTTTTGTTGGATGAACCATTTGGAGCTTTAGATGTCATTACTCGTAATGATATGCAAGATTGGTTGTTACAATTAAGAAAAAACTACAATCGCACGACTTTATTAGTTACACATGATATTGATGAAGCTTTATATTTATCCGATCGTATTTTGATTTTATCGAATAAACCGAGTCATATCTTGCAGGAAATTGATTTATCCAAAGAGAAGAAATCAAGAGATTGGTTATTTTCTCAAAGTGTTTTAAAAAAACAAATCTATGAATTGTTGAAGGGTGAAAATCATGCATGATGCACATTATCATTATTCAAAAGAAATAAATGCGCTACAGAATGAATTTGATATTTCTGGTATTTGTAACGTCGCAAATGCAAAAGAGTTTGAATTGGTTCAACAAAAACATTTATTCTATTCTTGTGGAGTACATCCTTGGAATGCAAGTTTAGATACCTTTGAATTTATGCTTCCTTTGTTAAAAAAGGCACCCATTATAGGGGAAATTGGCATGGATAGTGTATGGTGTGATGTAGATTTAAAAATTCAAAAAGAAGTATTTGAAAAACAACTTCAGCTTGCACAAGCATTAAATAAACCCGTTATTCTTCATACAAAGGGTCAGGAAAAAACGATACTTGAATTGATTCGTAAATACCCAAATACATATGTTGTACATTGGTATGGATGTATGGATTATGTCAAAGAATATGATGAAGTGGTATCTTATTTTACGATTGGTCCTTCCATTGGAAAAGAAGAGGAAGTAACTCATTTGGTAAAACAAATATCTATGGATAAATTACTTATGGAATCCGATGGTATTGAAGCTGTGAAATGGGCTATTGATAATGATGATTATATAGTTGCTTTAAAAAATGAAATTACTCAGGTTGCTTCGTTAAAAGATAAATCGTATTCTGAAGTCGAAAGGATTTTGGATTATAACTTTTCAAAGTTAACAAAAAAATAGGAGAATTGCTTCTCCTATGCTAGGCAGTCATTGAACTGTCTTTTTATTTGTTCTTCATCCATATTCTTTCCGATAAAGACTAATTGGTTGATTCTATCTCCATATTCTTCATCCCAGTTTTGAGCAAGTTGTGGATTGGCCTTTAATAAATCTATTTGATCTTGTTTTGGTGCTGACGCAATCCATAATGAGTCTTCTTGAAGGGATGTCAATTTACCAGCTTGTTCAAATAAGTAGGCCGAGTCAGGTTGATTATCAAACCATACATAGCCTTTAGTACGAATGACATTGGGATAGTTGTTTAATAGATTTGTGAATTTCTTTAAATCCAATGGCTTTCTTGTTTGCCATACAAAAGTAGAAATACCATATTCTAAGGCTTCACCAACATGTTCATGATCATGATGATGTTCATGTTCTTCGATTTCATGAAGCCAGCCAATATTGTTTTGGGCTTTTTCATAATCAAAGTTATGTGTATTTAAAAGTTCTTCCAAATTGACCTGACCAAAGCTTGCCTCAATAATTCCTGCATCTTTGCATAGTTTATGAATGACAGCCTTGATTTCATTTTTCTCATCTTCATTTACGGTTTCTGCTTTGTTTAAAATTACAGTGTTACAGAATTCAAGTTGTTGCATCAATAAAGAGTCTAATGAATCTTCATCTTCACAAGGTTCTAATAAGTGTTTTCCACAATTGAATTCATTTGATAATCTTGCTGCATCGGCTACACAGATGATGTTGTCTAAATGGAATAGTTCTGGTAATCCTCTAGAATATAGTGTTTCATTGGCGGCTGTAATGGTTTGTGCAATTGGGATTGGCTCACAAATTCCGCTAGCTTCAATGATGATGTAATCGAATTTATTGGATGAAGCTAATGCGGAAAGTTGCTGCAAAAGATCTAGTTTTAGTGTGCAACAAATACATCCGTTGGTAAGACCTACAACGTCTGTATCTTCTTTTTGAATTTGTGCATTCTTATCAATAAGTTTTTGATCAACGTTGATTTCACCAATATCATTGACAATAATCGCAACTTTATAGCCTTCTTGATTCTTTAAAATGTGATTTAATAAAGTGGTTTTACCTGCTCCTAAATAGCCGGTTAATAATAAAATAGGTATCGATTTTCTTTTCATTTTCAAAACCTCCTTTACTTATTGTATAATATTTGCGATAAAAAGGAGTAAATTTTTATGAAAATTTTATATACATCCTTCCATATATTGGATTTAGATAATGATACGGTACAAAGAAAAGAGATGCCAGAAGAGTTTCAGACTTTTGTGAAAGAATATATTGAATACGCTAGTTCAAATGAAAAAAATAGAATGTATACCATTCATGATGAGCAGACACAAGTGGTTTCGTGTATTCGACAAATGGCTTTGAATCAAAATAAGTGTGAAGTACTTACAGATAGTATTGCGGATAAGCTTTTGACAAGTGAGCGTCTAGCACAGGCAAAAATCTATCATATGGGTTCGAGTGTGAAAAAGGGAAGTTTGATTCAGGCTTTAGTACAAAATAGTGACGATGAACTTTTATTTGTGGTTGCTAAAGTGGAACATTCCAAATGGTATGATGGTAATGATTTATCAAAAAAATATGGATTTTCAGGGGATAAGAAGTCTTTATGGAAATCAGCTGTATTTTCAATGTATGAAATCAATTCGCATATTGTGTTCAAAGATATTAAAGTATATTCCGATACTATGGCCAAATATTGGACAGTTTCATTCCTAGAATTGGATGAGGCTAGGGATGATGCAAAGAATACATATTCAGCTTTTAAGGCTGTGGATAATGAATTGAAAAATGCAATAGAACCAGTATCAAAAAAAGACTATGTGAAGTTATCAAGTGAATTGCAGAATGTTATGAATACGCCACAACAACTAAATTATAATCAATGCATTGATCAATTGATTGATTCGTATTCTTTTAGTGAAGAAGACATTGAAAAGGATGTTATTAAAGATTGTTTATTGGCACTTCCAGAACGAAAAAATTTTGATACGGAATTTAAGGTGGTTCCCGAAAGTTTAAACAATAAGCGTACAAAGAAATTTCAGTTATCGCAAGGAATCGAATTAACGATTCGTTCAGATGCTTTAGAGTATCCAGATAAGATTGTATCTACTGTAGTGGATGGAAAGCGCGTTATTCAAATTGTATGTGAAGATGATGATACGTATGAAGCATTTGCTTAAAATAGTCTGAAAGAATTCAATTTGTATAAATGCGTAAATAGTGGTTTAATAAAGACATTATTCAAGGGGGTGTCATAAATGAAAAATAAGAAATCATTAACAATTCTATTATATGTGTTTGCCGTAATATCATTAGTGTATACATGTTATGCAGCAATTCAGGCATATAATACATTTACTTCATATTACAGTACAAATTTAAATGTATTGAATTTAGTAATGTATGTAATCACAACATGTTATCAATCATTATGCTTTAGTGTGCTTTTTTATGCGTTAGGAGTATTTAGCGAAGGTCTTAAAAATTCAGAAGAAGCTAAAGTTATTGAAGAAAAACAGATGGCTGAAGAAAAAACAGAAGTTGCTGAAGAAAAAGAAGAAATTAAAAAGGAAGAAGAGAAATAGTTTTTATACTGTTTCTTTTTTTTGTTGAGGAAGATTATGAAGAAGGATTTTATTGAGGGTGCAAAAGCTGCAATACCTATTATTTTAGGCTATATTCCAGTTGGAATAGCATATGGAATGATGGCAAAAGCGACAGGATTAACATTTTTCAAAGCTTTAAGCTTTTCTTTGTTTGTATATACAGGAGCTGGACAAGTGGCGGCAGTTACAATGTTAGCTCAAAATGTTGCCTATATTACAATTGTATTTACGGTATTTATTTTGAATTTGCGGCATATTATCATGAGCACATGCATCATGGAAAAGATGGAGAAGACAAACTTGTGGGTTCGATTGTTTTTATCTTTTGGCATTACAGATGAAGTGTTTGCGATGTCAATGACGGATAAAAAAATAAATAAACTAACTCCATCATTCTTTGCAGGATTAGCTTTGTTTAGTTATCTATCGTGGAATGTAGGCTCCGCTTTAGGCATATTGTTTTCAAGCATACTACCAAGTATTGTATCAAAAAGTTTAGGTGTTTCCTTATATGCGATGTTTATAGGATTATTGGTGCCGAATATGAAAAAGTCAATACGTTTATTATATGTAGTGATTTTGACAATGATCGTAAATTTAGTATTAAATCAATTCTTATCGAGTTCATTATCGATTCTGATATCAACACTTGGATGTGCACTAATTGGAATGTGCTTTATTTCTAAGGAGGATCTACAATGAAATTTGGAATATTGATTTTCTTTCTTTGTTTATCTACATATATACCTAGAGTTTTGCCAGCTTTATTCATGGATAAAATTCAAGTATCAGGAAGGTTTTCGACATTTTTACAATTGATTCCATATACAGCCATGGCCTCATTAATATTTCCAGCTATATTGTATGTGGATGATAATATATGGGTTGGTATTGTAGCTGGTGTTGTAGCGGTAATCGCATCACTAAAAAAATTGCCTATAATTGGTGTGGTTTTATCGAGTGTAATAGTTTGTGTAATATTTTATGCATTTGTGCTTTCATGAAATGTAAAATATTTACAATCATATTGTAAATGGTGATATAATTTCTTTGGCTTCGAAAGGAAGTTTTAAGAAGGTTTGCGTCAATAGAAATCGATTTTGCTCCTTCCTCAAGTTCACTGATGATTTCAAAGTTGACGTAATAGATTAGGCCTGAGTGAATCCGGGCCTTTTTTCATGCTACAATAGTTTTGGTGATAAATATGGAACGAATAAAAAAACAGATGCAGTTTATATTAGAGATTGATAAAGAGAAACAGATTCAAAGAAAAACTTTACAAAGTAATGGTAAAGACTTTGAAGATGATGCGCAACACGCTTGGCATATGGCCATTATGACATTGCTTTTGAGTGAATATGCAAATGAAGAAATCGATGTATTAAAGACAATTTCAATGTTGTTGATCCATGATCTTGTAGAAATTGATGCGGGTGATACATATGCATATGATGTGCAGGGCTTAAAAACACAAAGTAAAAGAGAAAAGCTTGCCGCAAATCGGATTTTTAATTTATTGCCAGAAGACCAGGCGAAGAAAATGTTTGATTTATGGAATGAATTTGAGGAAAGAAAAACAGCAGAAGCTAAGTTTGCCAAAGTAATGGATAATTTTCAGCCGGTTATGTTGAATGCAGCCACCGATGGAAGAATGTGGGTTGAAAATGGTGTGCATTTAGAACAAATCTTAAAAAGAAATGAAAAGACTCATGAGGGTAGTGAAATGTTGTGGAAGTATATGTATGAGCATTTTATTTTGCCAAATGTAAAGAAGGGAAGAATCAAAAAATGATTCTTCTAATTTTTTGAGCACGCTACTATACAAAACACAGTAGTGGTGATAAACTAGTAGTGAAAGAGGTGGTTTGATGAAAAAAATTGGTATTATAATAATTATTTGTATCCTTGTATGTATTGCGGGAGGTAGTTTTCTTGCGATTCATTTGATTCGTAATGATGAAGTTTCAGAAACTAGGATTGTGAAAGAACCATTGAATCATGAGGGGATAGAGAATTTTACATCTGTGAATTTGGATTTGGTAAGTATGGATGTTAAAATTGAAAAATCGAGTGAGAATGCGATTTCTTATCGTTTGCAGGATGCGAAGAAACAAAAGCTAGAATATTCTGTTGATAATGGCGTTTTAACTGTAAAAGAAACAATTTCAGACAAACATTTTGTTGGTCATGATGATAATGAAGTAATTCTTTATACGACAAATGATTCTTTAATTGTGAATGGCAATCTTGTTGCGGGGGATGTTGAAATTCAAAATGTGGCATTAAAGGATTCTAGAGTAACAAGTGTGTCTGGGGATATTTCAATTGAAAATGGAAGTTTAAATAATTGTAGCTTCATCACCACAAGTGGAGATGTTGAATTTGATGGTCAATTGACAGGGGATAATACACTAGAAACTACTTCTGGAGATGTAAGTGTAGAGAATATCAGTAATGTTTCAGTAACAGCTAGTACAACGAGTGGAGATATTGAAATTAAAGAAGAAGAATTAACTGGTTCTGTAACTCGAGTATTAGGCTCAAATAATGCGACTTTAACTTTAAATACAGTAAGTGGTGATATTGAGATAAATTAAAAGGCTTAACAGATGCATTGGTGACATGTTGATATATTCGACATTAATGGAGTCTATTTAAGAATTATTGTATAGGTGTAAACGAAAGAGAGACTACACTTATGACAAGAACTTCAAAATATTTAAACCAAGATACTATCGCTGCTTTACAATCTTTTCAAATCGAAAAGATTGATCGTGAAATTACTGACTTTTTAGATACAAACAATAAAATGAATTCGTATCATTTTGAATACTGTCCTAAATGCGGATGTTATCATCCTCGTTTGGTTAAGAGCAGTTTTGCCAACTCTGGTAAGCAAATGCTTCGTTGTAAAGAATGCAAAAAACGTTTTGTTGTAGACCACGGTCAGCTTACTTTTTATTCTCACCAAGACCAATCTAAATGGAATGAACTTATTTTGGATACATTGAATGGTGTATCTCTTAAAGAAACAGCTGCAGAAATTGATGTCAATGAAATGACAGTTTTTCATATGCGCCATAAACTATTGGTTAATCTAGGAACTGAGGAACATCCCAAATGAAGTTGAAATGGATGAAAAGTATACTCCATACAATCATAAAGGAACTAAGATTGATGGAGTAGAATCTAAACATCGTGGAACACCTGCTACAAAAAGAGGGTTGTCTAATCAGCAGGTGTGTATCATTACTGCAATACAGAGATTTACTCATACAATTGCCAGAACATTAAATTATGGCAAGCCATCATCATTAGATCTATTAAGATTTGGTGGATGTCTTGAATCAAAATCTTTTGTAATGCTAGATGGTTCAAACAGCTACAACGAACTTTTAGAAAGTAAGAACTGTACTAAGAAAGTGTTAATAATCATGAGTCATATGATAAATTCAATCATTTAAATACAGTGAACAGTTTTCACAAATTAATGGAAGAAAGGCTGCAAAAATATATAAATTGTTACAACGCTCTTTTTGTCATGCAAAGAGAAACGCATGGAATGGATCATACAGAAAAGTTACAGTAAGTACTACTTAGATTGAAAAACATCTATAAGATCACTCGTTTAAAGGATTTGAAAAACGAATGGTTGTTCACATAAGTGAAATGACACCAAATTGCTAGTTAAGCCAAATATAAAATGGAGGTATCTATGAAACATAAAATTATAGTCATATTTGTATTGGCGCTCATGTTTAGTTTGGCTGAGTGTGGAAATACAAATAAACTTGCTGAATACGATATGACAGGGATTAGTTTTATATCATATACAGATATAGATACAATATGCGAAGATGAAGAATTGACAACTGCCGGAAAAAATTTATTGTCTGAACAAGAGGAGAATTTGCTTTTATCTTATGTAATGGACAGTGCTATTGAGCTTTCTGCTGAACTGGGAAATTATGACCATATAGTGTTTACAAATCCTCAATGGATTGAACGCTTTGGCGACTTGGAAAAATTAAAGCCCATAGAGTATAGTAATCTGTCAAAAGACATGCAAATATTTTTAGAAACTCAGATGCCTATATTAACAAACGATGGAAGCGTGTTGCCGGAAGGAATAGGACTGTATGAATATGAAGATGGCAGTTTATTTGCGTTTCCTGTAAATGTAACACTTGGAGCCGCAGAGCCAATAGAGGCAAAAAAACCGCTGATTGTTTTAATAGACAATCCAGCAGAAACCCTTAAAGCGGATAGCTGTATGTTGCCATTGACTTCAAGCGGAAATGTGTTATTTTTGGATAATGATAATTTCCAACAGCTTTTTGAAAATAGTGAGCTTAAAGATTACGGAGATATTCAGAAGTTTGACGAGCACTAACTTTTCACAATTGCATACTTACCCACAAGGAACTGCCGAGAAAATCGACTGTCCTTTTTCTATGCCAACAGGCAGAAAGGAGCGACCAGCCATGACGAAACCGAGAGATTATATTCAAAAAAGATTATCTCTAATTATTTAAATATAACCTTATAAAATCGTGTATCTAGAATTAATAATTGAAGATAATGTTTTTTACTCTAAGCCACAATATTTTAGTAAATCTTTTCC
This sequence comes from uncultured Solobacterium sp., assembly GCA_900547815.1. Taxonomy (GTDB): domain Bacteria; phylum Bacillota_I; class Bacilli_A; order Erysipelotrichales; family Erysipelotrichaceae; genus Holdemanella. Next base: position 16,667 of record URHY01000007.1, on the reverse strand, counting down.
TTTCCACTTCTTTTCTTTAACACTTAATGAGATAATTTTTCTTGAACTGTCTCAAGAGCTTTTTAATATCTTCATTATCTGCGTAGGCATATCTTGATGTAGTTGAGATATCAGAGAGACCAAGAATATCTTTAACATTAGAAATAGGGATACCATTTTTATACATCAACATGTAACCAATGCATCTGTTAAGCCAATTAAAAAAAAGAGGCAAGCGAAATTAATCGTTTGCCTTTAATAGTTCTTCTAGAATTTGGACTGCATTTGTAGCAGCACCTTTACGAATTTGGTCACCACAACAGAATAGAGATAATGTATGATTTGTTTCATCGGTAATATCTTTACGAATTCTACCCACATAGACTAAGTCTTGATTTGTCGTATCTTTTGGCATTGGATAGATTTGATTCTTTGGATCATCCTTTAATAATACGCCTTCTGCCTTGCTTAATAGTGCTCTTGCTTCATTGACATCGACTTCATTTTCACACTCGATTGTAATACTTTCGGAGTGTGAACGCCAAATTGGAACACGAACACAAGTACAGTTTACTTTTAATGCATCATCATGCCACATTTTTCTTGCTTCATTTTGCATCTTCCATTCTTCTTTAGAAATACCTAAATCATCAAAATCACCAATTTGAGGAATAAGATTGAATGCGATTTGATAAGGGAAGGCTTTTGATGGAATATTTTCATCTTCAATTTGATTCTTTAAATCTTCAATTCCTTGAACACCAGCTCCCGAAACAGCTTGAAATGTAGTCACAATCATGCGCTTGATGTGGTATTTCTTGTGTAAAGCATGTAAGGCTACAAGGGCAATGATAGTGGCACAATTTGGATTGGCAATTAAACCATGATGTTTTTTAATGTCTTCTTTGTTTACTTCTGGAATAACTAAAGGTACATCATTTTCTAAACGGAATGCACTTGAATTATCGACAACAATGCATCCTGCTTCTTTTGCCCATGGCATCCACATTTTTGTGATGTCATTTCCAGTTGCTCCTAAAACATAGTCAACACCTTGAAAACTTTCTTTTGTGAGTTCTTCAACAATGTGTCCATCGATCTCTTTTCCTTTTGATCTTGCACTAGCTAATAATTTAAGATTGGCTTTAATATTTCTTTCTTTTAAGCATTCTAACATTTGTTGTCCTACAGCACCTGTAGCACCGGCAATTGCGATTGTTGTCATTCTTCGTTTCCTCCTACAAAAGTATCATATATAACTTGGACTGTTTTTGTGAAGTCTTTTTTCTTAACTCCGACAGTAATATTGATTTCATCACTACCTTGGGCAATCATGACGATGTTGATGTTATTTTTACCTAAGGCACCAAATAATTTTCCACTTGTACCTGGCTTATCTGACATGTTTTTACCTACAGTAGAAATTAAAGCTAAATCATCTTGGACAGTTAGTTTATCTGGTTTTAATTCTTCTTTAAAATGAGCTAAAATTTCATATAGACTTTCTTCAATTTCTTTCTTTTCTACGACAATGTTAAATGAGTCGATTCCACTTGGAATATGTTCAATACTAATATGGTATTTTTCTAAAATAGATAGAGCTTTACGAATGAAGCCAACTTCATTGGACATGTGTTTTTTATAGATGTAGATCGACATGAAATCTTTTTTACCAGCAATACCCGTAATTGGAAAGCCACTCTTTATTTTAGAATGTTCCTGGATGATGGTTCCTGCATCTTGAGGGCGATTTGTATTTAAAATGTGGATTGGAATGTTGGCTTCTTTTACAGGGAAAATAGCTTCTTCATGTAAAACACTCGCACCCATGTAAGATAGTTCTCTTAATTCAGAGTATGTGATATGCGTAATTCCTTTTGGATTTTTAACAATGGTTGGATCTGCCATCAAGAATCCTGAAACATCAGTCCAGTTTTCATAGACATCTGCATGAAGACATTTCGCAAGTATGGCCCCAGTGATATCTCCTCCACCGCGAGGGAAAACTTGAATGTGTCCATTGGCACTTGTTCCATAGAACCCTGGGAAAACGAAGTGGTCATATTGGGCATATTTAGCTTGTAGTTTTGCACTTGTTGCTTCCCAATCAATGGATTTATCTAATTTAAAACGAATTATATCTTTGGCATCCACAAAGGCATAACCTAGATATTCAGCCATTAATTTAGCACAGAAATATTCGCCGCGACTTACGATAACAGCTTGAGACATTTGATTTAAATTGGTGTAAAAAGCATCAAGCTCTTTTTCGATAGGCTGCTTTAAACCAAGTTCATTTTTGATTTCGATGAAACGATTTTTGATGAGTTTAAATACACTTGATGCATCCACATGGTATTTTCTGTGTGCATCTAATAAGTATAATAGGTCGGTGATTTTGTTGTCGGTTGAAAAGCGTTTTCCAGGAGCCGATACAACAATGTATCGGCGTGTTGGATCTTGTTGAATGATGTTTTTGATTTTTTTGAATTGTTCTGCATTTGCGACGCTAGAACCACCAAATTTAGTGATTTTTAACATGTGAGTTACCTCCATAATGCGATAAAGCTATTTTTATCTAATTCCTTTACTTTCTTAATAATTGACATATCTTGATTTTCAATCCAGTAATAATTGGCTTCCTTCTTTTGGATTGGATAATAATTTTCTAAAGCGATATCACTTCGAATCAACCAAGTTTCTTTTAATAGAGTTGTATCAAATTCTTTTGGTGTTGCATAAACAATTTTTCTTTCTTTATCTTCAAGTGTATCTAAAGCATTTTGTACCATAGCCTGCGCTGTAGGTAATTGTCCAGCTCCCTGGCCATAATAGCCTAGTGTATCAAAGCTATGTGAAAGAATTTTTTGGGCATTGTAATTGCTTGGGACGTTGGATAAAAAATCACTTTCATCCATGCAGCAAGGAGCGATAATGGAAATAATCTTATCCCCAATTTGTCTTGAAATGGATAGATGGCGTAATACTTTGTTGTTCATTTTGATGAATTTGATGTCTAGCATCTTGATTGTACGAATTCCTGCATAATAAGGAATGTCAACAATTGGTGTATTGAAGGCTAAACTGTTTGAAATCTTTGTCTTATAGTAAACATCAACGCCATCAATATCGTTAGATGGATCTTTTTCGGCATATCCCTTTTCTTGAGCTACTTTTAAAACGTCTTCAAAATCCAAGTTGTTTTTTTGCATAGAATCTAAGATGTAGTTGCTCGTGCCATTAAAAATACCTTCATAGCCTTGTAGTGGTTCAAGTCTTTTTAATTTTAATAAGGCATCAATGAAGGGGATGCCACCGGCAACACAAGCTTCAACTTGAATGGATCCACCATACTCTCTTTCAAGCTCTAAATACGTATCTAAGTATGTAGCAACAACCGCTTTGTTTGAACTAATGACATGTTTGCCTTTTTTTAAAGCTTTTTGAATCAATGTGTTGGCTGGTTCTAATCCGTTTAAACATTCAAAAACGATATCAATATCATCTTGAATTACCATGTCTTCATTGTTTGAAAAATAAGGTAAGTTTTCCTTTTTTTTACGTACATATACGTATTTGATATTGATATCTTCGAGTGAATTCGCAAGGATTTCAATCCCTTTTCCGACAACTCCATAACCTAAGATAACTGCGTTCATATCGTTCCTCCTGTATCTTTTTAGAAAACACTTGTTTTTAAAGTGTGAACATTGTATCATATGACATATAGATTTTCAAGGAGGATTCTCATGAACGATTATATTTCTACAAGAGACGCACACCAAAGCGTTTCAAGCAAGCAAGCTATACTAAATGGAATGAGCCCAGATGGAGGCTTATATGTACTTCCAACTTTAGACCAAATTCATTTGGATCTATCTTTAATTTGTACAATGTCCTATAAAGAAAATGCGGTTTATATTCTTTCACATCTTCTTACTGATTATACAAAGGAAGAATTAGAGGCATGTGTTGAAAATGCATATGCGAATTCTTTTTCTAAACAAGAAATTACACCAGTTAAAAAAGTAGATGACGTTTATGTTTTAGAACTTTTTCACGGTCCTACATGTGCTTTTAAAGATGTTGCCCTAACCCTTTTACCTCAATTGATGTCCTGTGCATTAAAAAGCACAAACCGAAAAGCTTTGATTTTAACTGCTACAAGTGGAGATACAGGTAAGGCTGCTTTATCTGGATTTTGTGATGTAGAGAATATTGGTATCAATGTTTTCTATCCATATAAAAAGGTAAGTGCGATTCAATATCGTCAGATGGTTACGCAAAAAGGTAAAAATGTGAATGTGTTTGGCATTCAAGGAAATTTTGATGATGCGCAAAGCCAAGTAAAACGCTTGTTTTTGGATTCAGAATTGAATGAATATTGCGCAAAACAAAACATTTTATTGACAAGTGCTAATTCCATTAATGTGGGTCGTTTGGTTCCTCAAATTGTGTATTATTTTGATAGTTATAAACAATTGGTTCTACAAGGTGATATTCAATTGGGGGATAAAGTATCTTTTAGTGTTCCAACGGGAAACTTTGGAGATGTTTTAGCTGGATATTATGCGTATTTAATGGGACTTCCAGTTGAAAAGTTCTATGTTGCCAGCAACGCCAATCGTGTATTAACGGATTTTTTAACGACAGGTGTTTATGATCGTAATCGTGAATTTATCCAGACAATTTCACCAAGTATGGATATTTTGATTAGTTCAAATTTAGAAAGATTATTATATTATGCTTCAAATAAAAATACACAAAAAGTATCGAAATGGATGCAGGAATTAAATGAAAAAGGTCGTTACCAGATTGATGATAATACATTTAATACTATTAAAAATTTATTTGCGTGTGGAAGCGTAGATGATAACAATACAAGTTTAGAGATTAAATCAGTTTATGATAAAACCAAATATGTATTGGATCCACATTCAGCTATTGCGTATAAGGTTGCAAAGGAATGTAAAAATCGTCCTATTGTATCTTTGGCAACGGCTTCTCCATATAAATTTAGTCAAGATGTTTTAAAGGCATTGGGATATAAGGAAGAAAATGAATGGAAGGCAATGCAAGATTTGTCAAAATATTGTCAGGATGAAATCCCTGCTCAATTAAAGGAACTTCAAGATTTAGAAATTTTACATAATAAAGTGATTGATGTAGCATCTATGAAAGATGTCGTATGTCAAAGTACTAAAGAGGTATTCCATGATTAGTGTACATGTCCCGGCAACAAGTGCAAATTGTTGCGTGGGATTTGACTGTTTAGGAATGGCTGTGGACTGGTGGGCACATTTTACTTTTGAAGAAAGTGATGAATTGATTGTAGAAGGTTGTCCAGATGATTTTAAGGGAAGTAATAATTTAGTTGTTCAAGCTTTTTATACGACATGTGATTATTTACATCTAGAGTATCCAACTTTTAAATTAACGATTGATACAGATATTCCATTTGCGAGGGGGTTGGGTTCAAGTTCAACCTGTGTTGTTGCTGGAATCTTAGCTTGTGATGCTTGGTTTAAAAAGAACATGGACAAGATGGAAATTTTAAAGATTGCCACAAGTATTGAGGGGCATCCTGATAATGTAGCTCCGGCTATTTTTGGTCAGGCAACAGCTTGTTTTATGGAAAAAGAAGATGTGAGAATGAGTCTAGTAAATTGTGCTGACTATTATTGTATGGCCATTGTTCCTGGGTATGAAGTAAAAACATCTCAGGCAAGAAAGGTTTTGCCAACTGGTATGGCATTTAAAGATTGTGTGAATCAAGTTTCGCATGCACTTGTATTTGTACAGGCTTTACAGCAAGGAAATGAAAAACTTTTGGCAAGCTCTTGTAAGGATTCATTGCACGAACCATATCGCAGGCAATTTATAAAGGAATATGATACGATAAAGGAGTATTGTACGCAAAAACAACTTCCAATGTGGATTTCAGGAAGTGGTTCAACAATGATGGTTGTTTCTTTAGAAAAGAATCGTTTGATTGAATTATCTAAGTTTTTAGATAAAAATTTGAATGAATTAGATCATAGATGTTTAACGATAGCCAAAAAGGGGGCGTTTATTAAGTATGAGTAAATATTATGTTGTGAGTGGTGATATTTTACCGGATGTATTAGAACAAGTCATGCAGGCGCGTATTTTATTGCAGTCAGGTAAGGCAAAAAGAATTAGTGAAGCCGTTAAAATGGTTGGTATCTCACGTGGTACATATTATAAATATAAGGATGCAGTATTTTCATTTAATGCTGAGCAATCCAATCGAAAAGCGATTATTTCAATGATTTTAAGAAATGAAAAGGGAACACTTTCAAAGGTGTTGTCTTTAGTATCTGTAAAACAAGTCAATGTTTTGGCAATTAACCAAACAATTCCAATTAATGGTATTGCCAATGTGGCATTAACATTAGATATTAGTGATTTGGAAATTAGCATTCAATCTTTGGTGAGTTTGATTGAAGCTATGCCTATGGTGGAAAAGGCAGATTTGGTAGCTGTAGAATAATGAGACGTGTTTTAAGTTTTATATTTGGTTGGTGCTTTATTATTGTATGTGTTGTTTTTAGTATCAAGAGTACAGCATTAAACCCTAATTTTTACATTCCTAAATATGAAGAAATGGAATTGGCTAGTGATATTGGTGTTTCTAAGAAAGATTTAAATCAAAGTATACGTTTATTACTGGATTATTTGGATGATAAGCGTGATGATATAAAGGGACACATCACATGGTATGGTGTATCACGGGAAACGTTTAATGAAAAAGAAACAAGTCATATGGTGGATGTGAAGGCTTTATATCAGAATGCTCTAAAAGTAGCTAAAATGGCATTTATTATTTTAGTATTGATTGTTTTATATTTTTACTTAAATGATAAAACATTGATGTTTGCGTATTTAAGTAAAGGATTTTTGATGGCCATGTTTACATTCATATTGATGCTTGTGTTTTTTGGATTCTGGATCTTGACAGATTTTACGAGTTTTTGGACATGGTTTCATACAATATTCTTTTCAAATCAATTGTGGTTATTAGATCCAAATACGGATTTTATGATCTGTATGCTTCCAGAAACAATTTTTTATAAGCTAGTAATTGCTTGTGTAGTCAAAGCAATTAGTTTCATGGCTTTAGCCAGTGTTTTGGCAATATATTATATGGTGAAAAAGGCACCAATAGGTTTTGAAAGATGATTGTATTGGCATCAAAGTCTCCTAGAAGAAAAGAGATATTAAAAGCATTGGGATATGATTTTATAGTTTGTCCAGCTTTAAAGGATGAAGTGTTTGATTTAAACTTAGGTTTAGATGAGGCATTAAAAAAAGTAGCTGAATCAAAGGCAAAAGAAGTAAGAGAATCTTACTTAGATTCAATTATTATATCGGCAGATACAATAGTATGTTTGGATGATAAGATATTGGGAAAACCTAAATCAAAGAAGGATGCGATACATACGTTGAAATCTTTATCGAATCGTAAACATCAAGTGAAAACAGGGGTTTGTATCATTTCTAAAAATCAGACATTTTTACATGTTGAAACAACAAATGTTTATTTTAAGAAGTTGGCGGATGAAGACATTTTATCCTATGTAAATAGTGGAAAATGTATGGATAAAGCAGGCTCTTATGGGATTCAGGAATGCGATTTTGTAGATCATATTGAGGGGGATTATACCAATGTGGTAGGTTTACCTAAATATGTCGTTGAAACGATGTTGAAAGACGTTGCACTCTAGTAAGAGAAATGATAAAATAGCGTGGTAATAATTTAGAGGAGGAACATATAAATGTCTAATGTTATTAATAAAAAAGATTTAGCTGAAAAGTTGGCTGAAGAATTTGGTTGTTCAAAAAAAGACGCAACAGCTTATGTTCAATTCGTATTCGATACAGTAGCTGATACTTTAAAAGATAATGGTACTGTAGATGTATTCGGATTTGGTAAATTCTCAATTAGCGAAAGAGCAGCTCGTACAGGTATCAATCCAGCTACTAAAGAAAAGATTGAAATTGCTGCAAGCAAGTCTGTTAAATTTAAAGCTAGCAAAGCTTTGAAAGATGCTGTTAAGTAAGAAGATTCGATAATGAATCTTCTTTTTTTTCATGCTATAATATTAAATACAAAATTAAGATAATTGAGAGGAGATTTTAATGAGCTTACCAATATATGTGATCGGACACAAAAATCCAGATACAGATTCGATATGTGCAGCTTTGGCTCTTGCTGAATTAAAAAGACAGACAGGAATTAACGCAATGGCTGCCCGTTTGGGCACATTGAATCCAGAAACAAAATTTATATTAGACAAATTAAATGTGAATATGCCAGTCTTATTAACAACAGCACGTTCAACATTAGAGGAAATTGAAATCGATGATGCAGTGACGATTGAAGAAGGACAAACGATTCGTCATGCATGGGATCTATGTTTAGAAAATCATGTTAAGACTTTATATGTTGTAGATGATAAAAATGAATATAAAGGTATGGTTACTTTGGGAGATGTTTCCAAGGTTCAAATGCAGGATTTAAATATTACAAGTGAATTGTTAAAAGAAACACCTTTAGATAATTTAGTAGCGAGTGTAAAGGGATCCTTTATTTTAAAGGGAAATCTTGAACGAAGTGGTTTTGTTCGTATTGCAGATAAGCGTTTAATGGAAAGAGATTTAAAGGGCGCTATCATGGTATTGAATGATCATGAAGATAGCATGATCAAGAGCATGGCAAAGGGTTGTGCGGTTATTGTGGTTGCGGAAAACTTTGTTCCAAATAGCTATATTATTGAAATGGCAAAACAGATGGGAGTTACTTTAATTAGTACGCCTTATAATATTATGAAGATCATTCAAATGATTTATCGTTCCATTCCTGTCGAATTGATCATGACTCCAGCTAATAAAGTGATTCGCTTTAGTAAGAGTGAGTATGTGGAAGATGTAGAACGTGAAATGTTGAAGACGCGTCACTCTTCTTATCCGGTTGTTTTCCAAAATAAAATCTTGGGTTCTGTTGCTCGCTATAACTTATTGAAGGCGGAAAAGAAACGTTTTATTCTTGTAGATCATAATGAAAAGAAACAAAGCATTAGTGATATTGAAACGGCAGATATTGTAGAAATTGTGGACCACCACCGAATTGGTGATATTGAAACGGATCGTCCAATTGTATTTAGAAATATGATTGTAGGTAGTTCATGCACGATTGTAGGATTAATGTATGCAGAATATGGTGTAAAAATGCCTGAAACGATCGCAAAATTAATTGCGTATGGTATGATTAGTGATACAATGAATTTCAATTCACCAACATGTACTCCAATAGACCATAATTTAGCTAAGCGTTTATCAAGTGAATATGATCTTGATTTTGATGCGATGGCAAAAGAATTGTTTGAAAATACAGCTACGATTCGTGGAAAAGAATTTAAAAATATTCTTTATAATGATGTCAAAGAGTATATGTTAAGTGGATACCATATTGCGGTTAGTCAGGTTTTTACCTTTGATTTAAGTATTGTGGATGAAATCAAAGAGGATTTCTTGAAATATATGGAGGAACAAAATAAAGTTCATGAATATGACTTAATGTTGATGGTTATCACAAATGTGGAAGGTCGTGGATCACGCTTCTTATATGTAGGAAAATTATCTTATTTTGTTCGTGATGTTGTGGAAGAATTTAAAGATCAAGGATTTGTTTCTCGTAAAAAACAAATTGTGCCTCGTTTAGCACAAGAACTGGCATAAAAGGGGGATTTGAAATGGCAGTAGAAAAAAGATTAATGCATTATGCATCATTTGATACACAATCAAGTGAAGAAAGTACAAGTGCACCTAGTACTGAAAAACAATTGGTGTTAGCTCGTGAATTAAAAAAAGAATGTGAATCATTAGGTTTTGATTCTGTTGAATTAACGGATACAGGAATCGTATATGCTTACTTAAATGCGAATACAGATAAAAAGATGGATCGTATTGGTTTTATTGCGCATATGGATACGGCTAGTGAAATTACGGGTGCGAATGTAAAGTGTAGAGTGATTTCAAAGTATGACGGAAATACAATTCAGTTAAATGATGATTATTCTATGACTAAAGAAGAATTTCCAGCTTTGGCAAACTGTATTGGTGATGATTTGATTGTGACAGATGGGACGACTTTACTTGGTGCAGATGATAAAGCAGGGATTGCGATTATTTTAGAGGCTATGGAACAATTGATTCAATCTAAAAAGGAGCATGGATTTATTGCGATAGCCTTTACTCCAGATGAAGAAGTGGGTCGTGGTGTTGAAAACTTTGAATTGGATAAATTTCCAGTAGATTATGCATTCACAATTGATGGAGATCGTATTGATTCGGTAGATTATGAAACATTTAATGCTGCACAGGCTGTTGTGACATTTGATGGAACGAGTATCCATCCTGGGGATGCAAAAGATCGTATGGTTAATGCAAGCTTATTAGCTATGGAATACGCTTCAAGTCTTCCAAAGAAACAAACACCTTCACATACACAAGGACGTCAAGGTTTTTATCATTTAGTGGGTATGGAAGGGATTTGTGAGGACGCAAAATTAACTTATATTTTGCGTAATCATAGTAAACAAAGTTTTATTGCACAAAAACAAAAAATGGAAGCTATTGCGAATAAGATGAATGAAAAGTATGGAAATCGTGTTCATGTTTCTATTCGTGATCAATATGAAAATATGCGCCAATATATGCATGGAGATATGCGAAGTGTAAATAAGGCAAAATATGCATTGCGTCAATGCGATGTCACACCTATTAGTACACCTATTCGTGGTGGAACAGATGGAGCTATGTTGACAGCTAGAGGACTTATTTGTCCAAATTTAGGTACAGGTTCTTTTAATCATCATGGTCGTTTTGAGTTTGCGAGTGTTCAAAAGATGGAAAAGATGGTTGAAATCGTATTAAAGATTGTTGAATAGGAGATTATCATGGATTACGCAAAGGAAGCTTTAAGATTACATGCGAAGTGGAACGGTAAATTAGAAACAGTTCCAAAAATGAAGATTGAAAATAAAGATGATTTATCGATTGCTTATACACCAGGTGTTGCAGCACCTTGTTTAGAGATTGAAAAAGATAAAAAGAATAGTTATGTCTATACAGGAAGATCTCATACAGTAGCTGTCATTAGTGATGGTAGTGCTGTTTTGGGACTAGGAAATATTGGTCCTGAAGCAGGTATGCCAGTAATGGAAGGTAAATGTGTATTGTTTAAGGCATTAGGAAATGTAGATGCAGTTCCATTATGCTTAAATACGCAGGATACAGATGAATTGGTTCAAATTATTTCAAGTTTAGAACCTAGCTTTGGTGGTATCAATCTAGAAGATATTGCAGCTCCTCGTTGTTTTGAAGTTGAAAAAAGATTACAGGAAAAAATGAATATTCCAGTTTTTCATGATGATCAGCATGGTACAGCTATTGTAGTTTGTGCGGCTTTAGTCAATGCTTTAAAATTGGCTGAAAAACAAAATCCAACAATCGTTATCAATGGTGCTGGTAGTGCTGGTGTTGCGATTGCGACTTTAATTTTAAAAATTGGTTTGGGAAACGTAATTTTAGTGGATAAACAAGGAATCTTAACAGCAAATATGGATTTAACAAGTGGTCAAAGAGGATTGATTGATAAATTAAACAAAGAAGGAAAAACAGGTTCTTTAAAGGATGCATTAGTAGGTGCTGATGTATTTATTGGTGTTAGTGCAGGTCATATTGTATCTAAAGATATGATTGCTTCTATGAATGAAAAGGCAATAGTATTCCCTATGGCAAACCCTGTTCCTGAAATTGAACCGGATGATGCGAAGGAAGCTGGAGCTTATATCGTGGGTACAGGTCGTAGTGATCATCCTAACCAAATCAATAATGTTTTGGCTTTCCCTGGTATTTTTAAAGGAGCATTAAAAGCTGGTGCTACATGTATCAATGATGTGATGAAAGAAGCAGCTGTTTATGCGATCAGTTCTATGGTTACAGAAGATATGTTAGATAGTGAACATATTATTGTTTCTGCTCTAGATCCTAGAGTTGCAGATGTTGTAGCACAAGCAGTGGCAGATGCGGCAAAAGAAAGTGGTGTAGTGCGTGAGTAGAGTAGGTATTGTTGCAGAAGGTGGAGGAACTAAGGCTGCTTATTCTGCAGGAGTATTGAAGTGTTTACTTGAGCATGACGTTGTACTTCCTTATTGTGTAGGGATAAGTGCTGGTACAGAAATTTTGTTGAGTTATGTGTCTAAACAAGTGGATCGTCTAGAGGTGACTGGAATTGATGCGCCTTGTCAAAAAGGTGTAGTTGGTTTAAGACCGTTTTTAAAAGAAGGTTCTATATTTGGTATTGAAGCAACTTATGATTTTATTGAGTCTAGAGTTCCGTTAGATTTAGAGGCTTTTCAAAATAGTGAAACACAGATGGAAGTAGGTCTATATAATTTAAAGACGCATAAAGTTGAATATTTTGATAAGAGTCATATTGATAAAGATGAAACATTGATCAAGGCGAGTTGTGCATTATTACTTCTAGCTAAACCTTATGAATTTAATGGTGAAATGTGGATGGATGCAGGTCTTGTGGATATGATTAGTATTGAACAAAGTCTTCGTGCTGGAAATGATAAGCATATTGTGATTTCTACAAAGGAAGAAGGCTATGTTCGTAATCCAGCTCCTAAATGGCAATTGTGGTTATCTAATTTGGTATATAAAGATAAACAAATTACGGATGATTTAAGAAATCGTCATATTCGTTATAAGGAACAGTGGGATAAGATTGCAGAATTAGAAAAACAAGGAAAAGCTTTAGTTTTGCGTCCGCATAAAGATTTGGGTGTCACTCGTTATACGACAGATCCAGAAAAATTGGGTCCTTGGTTTCAATTAGGATATGATGAAACTTTAGAGCGTATGGATCAAATTAAGGAATTTATTAAATAAAAAACCTGGATTTCCAGGTTTTTCTTTTGCCACAACAATCATTTAAGGAGGTTTGTTGTGGCAATAGTGATTACATTATGCGTAAGTGCTGTATGTTTTAAACTACTAGAAAAGAGATTGTAATCACATTAATAAGTATAGAGAGTCAATGTGAATTTATTATTAAAAATCGAAAATTCTTTTAAAAAAATTAGAAAGAGGATATTATTAAGTTATGAACGGTTATTTTTTTGATATGGATGGAACACTTTATAATAACAAGTTCCATGAAGTGAGTGAAAAAACATTTAAGATGTTAAATGAACTACAAAGACAAGGGCACTTTGTAGCTTTATGTACAAGTCGTTGTCAATCGGAATTACAAAATCTTCCTTCTTGTATGCGAAATTTTCAATTTGATTGTATGATCAGTGATGGTGGTGCTTTGATTTTGGATAGACATAAAGAAGTTCTTGAAATGAATTGTATTTCTAAAGCCACAATGAAAACTATAGATTCTTTTTGTAAGGAACATAATCTAGTGTATCGTTATAGTACAAGGAATGGAAATTATTTTGGTACGCCGTATTCGAAGTATGCACATGATATCTATTTTCATTTGTATTTAAATAGTCCAATATTTAAACTATATGAGAATGATGATGTATTAAATCTTCTTGTCTTTTGCGAAGGAAAAGATAAAGAAAAATTTAGGCCTTTGATCAAAGATTTGGGTATTGTAGAATTTTTTGATTGTTTTGAGATTCGTGCTAATCAAATTGATAAGGCAACGGCTGTTAAAAAAATTATGGATTATCATAAGTTTGATACAACATATTGTTTTGGGGATGGAACAAATGATGTGGATATGTTGAAAATGGCGGATGTTGGTGTTGCGATGGGTAATGCGTGTGATGCATTAAAAGAAGTTAGTGATGTTGTGATTGGAAAAGTGGATGAGGATGGCATCTACAATTACTTAATGGAAAATAAAAGCTGAATAGGAGGAGAATAAGATGGCTTATATTTTAGAGAATGATGTATTGAAGTTGGAGTGTACTCAAAAGGGTGGTGAAATGTTACACCTAGTAAAGAAGAGTATACAAAGAGAAACATTATATCAAGGAGATCAGGGGTGGTCTGGAAGAAATCCTTCTCTATTTCCAATGGTAGGAAATACGTATACAAAGGATTATGAAATTGATGGAAAAAAATATGCAATGAAAAATCATGGCTTGATCCGTTATGCGACTTTAAAGGGTGAAAGTAAAGAAGATAAACTTGTATTTAGCTTGGATGCAAACGAGGAAACGTTAGCTCAATATCCTTTTAATTTCCATTTTGAGATTGGATATAGATTGGATGGAAACAAAGTATTGATCAATTATCATATTAAGAACAATGATGAAAAGGATATGCCTTTTGGGTTTGGCTTGCATCCTGGATTTAAATTGGATGATGAATTTTCAGCATATACTTTAGAATTTGAAAAAGAAGAAAACGTAAAACAATTGTTGTTTGATCCTAGCTACGAAAAGAATGTGGAGTATCAGGATGTTGCGTTTAAAGAATGGAAATTGTCTAGAGATGATGTGAAGAAGTACGCGACGATTATTTATAAAGATTTAAAATCAAGTTTTGTGACTTTAAAACATGGAGATGATGAAGTTGTTCGTGTATCGATTGAGGGATATCCATATTTAGCTTTATGGACACATGATAGTGAATCGGATTTCTTATGCATTGAACCATGGTATTCGCATGGTGATTTTGAAAAGGAAACACCGGATTTTTATCATAGAGAAGGAACTGTGATTTTAAAGCCAAATGAAGAGTGGTCTTGTTCATATTGGATTGAGGTGCTTTAAGAAGGAGAAATCCTTCTTTTTTAGTGTAAATTTGTATTTTTAAAGAACAAATTTGCACTTTTTAGTTTACTTTCATCCAAAATCTTTTATTTTAGTTAAAAATAGTTATAATGAAATTAGTTCAAAAGGAGAAAGAAAAATGTTCGGAAAAGAAAAATCAACTTGGGAAGAATTAAGTGGTATTTTTACTGCACAGGAAATTTACCAACAACCTGCTACTTGGGCTAAAACAATTGCTCAAATTAAAAATGAAAAGGAAGCTCTTAAAAAATTCATGGAACCTGTATTAAGTGATCCAGATTGTGATATCGTATTTACAGGTGCTGGAACTAGTGAATATGTAGGTAATGCTTTATATTCATACGTTAACCGTTATACTGGTTACCATGCAAAATCATATGCTTCTACAGATTTAGTAGAAACTCCAGAAAACTATTTATCAAGAAACAAAAAGACTTTATTAGTGAACTTTGGTCGTTCAGGAAACTCTCCTGAAAGTGTTGGTTCAGTACAAGTTGCTGATGAAGTATGTAAAGAAAATGTTTATCATTTATTCATTACATGTAACAAGGATGGAGCTTTAGCAAAAGCAGCTGCTACTCGTGACAATGCTTATGATATTAACTTGACACCTGAAACTCATGACCAATCATTTGCGATGACTTCAAGTTTCTCTAACATGATGCTAGCTGCATTATTATGTTTCCGTCTAGATGATATCGATGAAGCTGCAAAAGAAATGGAAAGTGTTATTGCACAAGGTCAAAAATTTGTTGATGAAGGATACAAAGTATGCGAAGATTTAGTAGCTGACTTTGCAGAATTCAACCGTATTGTTTATTTAGGTGCAAACACATTGAAGGGTATTGCTCAAGAAAGTCAATTAAAAATTTGTGAATTGACTGCGGGTACTGTTACAACTACATTTGATAGTCCAATGGGATTCCGTCACGGACCTAAATCAGTTATCAATGATGAATGTTTAACAGTTGTTTATTTATCAGATGATGAATATCAAAGACAATATGAATATGACATTATTAAAGAAATGAGTGGACAACGTAAAAAGAATCGTTTAGTTGCTGTTTCTAGTCATGCAGATGCTGAAATCGAAGGATTAGTAGATACATTCATCAACTTTGATTTAGATGCACCAAAAGATAATATTTTCTTAGGATTTGACTATATTTTAGTTGCTCAAGTTATCGCATTATTTAAATCATTGAGCTACAAGATTACACCAGACAATCCATGTCCAACAGGTGAAGTAAATCGTGTTGTTAAGGGTGTAACTATTTACCCATATACTGCAAAGTAAAAATTTAGAGGAGAAAAAAGAAGATGATAGGATTAATTGTTACTGGTCATGGTCACTTTGCATCTGGCTTAACTACAAGTTTAAACTTGATTGCTGGAGATGCAAAAGATTATGTTGCTGTAGATTTTGAGGCTACAGATTCAACGGATGATTTAGCAAAAAAATTAACAGACGCTATGGATTCATTAAAAGACTGCGAAGGAATCATTGTATTAAGTGATTTAGCTGGTGGTTCTCCATTCAAGACGGCTGTTGAAATTGGTTTCCCAAGAGGAAATGTAGAAGTTGTTGCAGGTACAAACTTAGGTATGTTAGTAGAAATCAACTTAACTCGTACTTTCTCAGAAGATGTACATGCTTTAGCTGAATCTGCATGCAATGTTGGAAAAGACCAAGTTATGCGTTATGTATTCCAACACATTCAACAAAACGACGATTTATCAGATGGTATCTAATAATAATTAAGCTAGGCTTTTGCCTGGCTTTTTCTGTACGACAGGCAGTCGTGCTTATAGTTGATAATCTAAATCAATGATTAT
>URHY01000006.1 GCA_900547815.1 uncultured Solobacterium sp. | reverse complement strand
AGACGTTGTATGAGTGTTGATTTTAGCTTTATATCCTAATTTATTAAATGTGTCTATTTGAAAAAAAACAGGGATTACTTCCCTGTTTCAAGTATTCTATTTGCGATTTGAAGCTGTTCTTCACTTGGTGGATTTATTCCTTCTAAAGGATAATCTAAACCTAATTCTTTCCATTTATAAGCGCCTAACGTATGATATGGAAGGACTTCTACTCTTTCTACATTATTTAATGTATTGATAAATTGATGAAGCTCATCCAAATATTTTTCATCTGTATTTATAGTTGGAACCAACACATGACGAATCCATACAGGCATTTGAATCTTGGATAAATACTGCGCTAAATTTAGAATATTTTCGTTTGTATGTCCCGTTAATTCTTTATGTGCTTTTTCATCAATATGCTTAATATCTAATAGAACTAAATCCGTGACACTCATTAGTTGTTTAAATTTAGAAAAGAATGATTCTTCAAAAGTAAATGGTTGACCACAAGTATCTAATGTAGTATGTATTCCTTCTTTTTTAGCTAATGTAAAGAGTTCAATCAAGAAATCGATTTGAAGTAATGGTTCTCCTCCACTAACTGTAATGCCGCCAGTATCTTTCCAGTAAGGACGATATCGTAAAGCCTTCTTTAATACGACTTCTGCAATTTGATCTGGCTTTTTAATTTTCCATGTGTCCGCATTGTGACAAAATTTACAACGCATATGACACCCTTGCATAAAAATGACATATCTTACGCCTGGCCCGTCAACAAGGCCAAATGTTTCAATTGAATGAATCGCTCCTAACATTGTATCCTCCTAACTAGAAAGAGCCTTATTAAAGGCTCTTGTGACATGTACGACTAATAACATCTAATTGTTGCTCACGAGTTAAATCGATGAATTTAACAGCATATCCAGAAACACGAATTGTAAAGTTTGCATATTCCTCTTTTTCTGGATGTTCCATCGCATCTTTTAATTTTTCTACACCAAATACGTTCACATTCAAGTGGTGAGCACCCTGATCAAAGTATCCATCCAATACATTGACTAAGTTATTTACTCTTTCCTCTTCACTGTGACCCAATGCATCCGGATTAATTGTTTGTGTATTACTAATTCCATCTAGTGCATATTCATAAGGAAGTTTTGCGACAGAATTTAATGACGCTAGCAATCCATTTTGTTCAGCCCCATATGCAGGATTAGCACCTGGAGATAATGGCTCCCCTGCTTTTCTTCCGTCTGGAAGTGCACCTGTAGCTTTACCATATACAACATTTGAAGTAATTGTAAGAATTGAAGTCGTTGGTTCACTATCACGATATGTGTGGTGCTTTTCAATCTTACGCATAAATGTCTTTAATAACCATACCGCAATTTCATCTGCACGATCATCATCATTTCCATAACGAGGGAAATCCCCTTCGATTTCATAATCAACTACCAATCCATCTTCATCACGAATTGTCTTAACCTTTGCGTATTTAATGGCACTTAAAGAATCGACTACATGTGAGAATCCGGCAATACCTGTTGCGAAAGTTCTACGAACATCTGTATCAATTAAAGCCATTTGACTTGCTTCATAATAATATTTATCATGCATATATTGAATCAAGTTTAAGATATTTACATATAGACCTGATAACCAGTCCATCATAATATCGTATTTATGCATCACTTCATCATAATCCAAATATTCACTTGTGATAGGTTTATATTCTGGACCCACTTGAACTTTTGTCTTTTCATCTACACCACCATTGATCGCATATAATAAACACTTAGCTAAGTTGGCACGAGCCCCAAAGAATTGCATTTCTTTACCTGTTTGAGTGGCACTTACACAACAACATACCGCATAATCATCTCCCCATACAGGACGCATCACATCATCATTTTCATATTGAACACTGCTTGTGTCAATACTTACTTTTGAAGCATATTTCTTGAATGGATCTGGTAGATTTGAAGAATATAATACAGTCAAGTTTGGTTCTGGACTAGGTCCCATGTTTTCAAGTGTATGCAAGAAACGGAAACAAGTTTTAGTAACCATACTTCTTCCATCCATGCCCAAACCACCAACATCTAGTGTTGCCCAAACTGGATCGCCTGAAAATAATTGGTTGTAACTAGGAATTCTGGCAAACTTAACCATTCTAAATTTCATAGTTAAATGGTCTACGATTTCTTGAATTTCACTTTCGGTAAATACACCATTTTCTAAATCTCTTTCAAAATAAATATCTAAGAAAGTCGAAATACGACCAACAGACATAGCCGCACCATTTTGTGTTTTGATAGCTGCTAAATATCCAAAATATAGCCATTGTACAGCTTCTAAAGAGTTTTTAGCTGGTTGAGAAATATCAAATCCATAGCTAGCCGCCATGACTTTCATTTCTTTTAACGCCTTGATTTGTTCAGCCAATTCTTCACGTTGACGAATCACATCATCACTCATTGTTCCATCGCCACAATATGCGAAATCTTTTTGTTTCTGCTCAATTAAATAATCAATACCATAAAGTGCAACACGACGATAATCACCAACGATACGTCCACGACCATATGTATCTGGTAAACCAGTCACAATCTTATTACGACGTGCTAAACGCATTTCTGGTGTGTATGCACTAAATACAGCATCATTATGAGTTTTATGATACTTTGTGAAGATTTCATGTAATTTCTCACTTGGCTTATAACCATATGTTTCACATGCCTCTTCACTCATACGAATACCACCATAAGGCATGAATGCACGCTTTAATGGTTTATCTGTTTGTAAACCAACAACCTTTTCTAAATCTTTATCTAAATATCCAGGTCCATAAGCTGTTAAACTTGAAACCACTTCTGTTTCCATATCCAACACGCCACCTTTGGCACGCTCTTCTTTTTGTAGTTTTTGAAGCTCAGCCCATAAAGTATTCGTTGATTCAGTTGGACCTTCTAAAAAGCTTTCATCTCCATTATAAGGTTTGTAGTTGTTTTGAATAAAATCACGAACATCTACTTCGTCTTGCCATTTACTGCCTTTAAATCCTTGCCATTGTTCTTTCATGATTGCCTCCTTCTAATAACAGTTAGTTTTAACTAACAGTTGCTTAAAGTTTACTATTATTCCTTCGAGTAGTCAATTAAAAAGACCCACCGAAAAGACAAAGTAAACTTGCCCAGACGGTCGGCCTATAACATCATACTTCATGTGGTAACTCCACTTCCGTCAGTCATATGATATTCAAATCATAACAAAGAACTATCCATTACGCAAGCGTTTTCATCATGGACATGAATTTAGCTTTGTGCTTCTCCGATATTTGTCATTTTAAACCCCTCTCCATGCACTTCATGCGATTCAACAACCACAAAGAAAGATTCAGGATCCGCTTCTTGTACAGCCTTTCGAACTTGATACATTTCTTTACTATTACATGCACACATCACCACTTGCATATCATCTTGTTTATATCCACCTTGTGCATTTAAAATCGTACTTCCCCTTTGACTTGTTTCATCAATAACCTGACAAATTCTTTTTCCATGTTTTGTCACAATAAAAGCCACTTTACCTGAGTTCATACCATAAATCATTTTATCGACTACAACCGCAAATAATAAATTTACAATCATTCCATAAATCATTCCATCCACATCTTTAAATAGAATACCACCCACTAGAATAATTCCAACATCTGATAAAAAGGCGATATTTCCTAAAGATAAATGTGGTCTTAATGCCTTTACAGCCATAATAATAAAATCAGATCCTCCTGTAGATGAATTTCTTGTATAAATCATCGCATAGCCAATTCCACCAAACACACCTGTACATAATGCAGCGAGTAGTCGATCTCCTTGATAGACTGGAAATAATGGGGCTACATAGTCAATGATCAATGAAGATATAATCATACAGCGAATGGAACTGATAAAAAACTTCTTTCCTAATAATTTGTAACAAAGTATCGCAACAGGTATATTTAATAAAATAGTTGAAAAACCAATGGGAATATTAAATAGTCGATAAAAAATAATTGAAATCCCTGAAAATCCTGTCATAGGAAACTTAGCTTGTACGGCAAAGTTATAGATACCAATGGCTACAAAAATACTGCCAACAAGTTCCCACATCATTTGTACCAATAATTCTTTTGTCTTATTCATAAATACCCCCAAAAAAGAAGCGCCTAAGACCAAATCTTACAGTGAAATCACTGCACCTACGATTTGATCCTAGACGCTTTAACCACTCATCCGGTGAAGAGTGAGCGTTATTTTTAATGCACCAATCTATTGTATGGAACATGATCATTTAAGTCAAGAAGAATCAGCTAATTCGCCATTTGTGGTATGTTCAATCTATACTAGAAATAGTAAGATTTTAGATGAAAGGAGGCCCATTATGGACACTAAAAAGATAGGAGCCTTTATCGCAATGAATCGCAAGAAAAAAGGATATACACAAGAGCAGTTAGCTGAAAAATTAGGCGTGACAAATAAAACCATTTCGCGATGGGAAAATGGGCATTATATGCCAGACTTATCTTTACTTGAACCACTCAGTAAAGAATTAGATATCACATTAAATGAATTATTAGCTGGAGAAGAAATCGTTAAAGAAGAGGCTATGGAATATTCTGAACAAAACCTAATCCAAACAATTGATTATACAGACAAAAAAATCAAGAATGAACATAAGAAAATATCATTATTCATTATTGGCATAGGTATTTTAATATCCCTTTGCGCATTTACTGTTTTCCCTTCTGAAAGCAGTTGGGGCAGTATCTATTCTATGATTGGATTGTCCTTATTTGTAGTTGGAATATTTAGAGAATTAAAGATCACTTCCCTACTTAAGAAAGGATTGATTTCAACAATTTTATTCATTTTACTTTTAGGCATTTTCTTTATTTTCGACTATGCCAGTGTAAGCCAATTTAAACAACCACCCATCTATCGACTGACTACAATCACAATATTTAGTGATGATGGCAATAAAATGATTGAATACCAAAATCCATTCTACAATGTATTTCGCATCAACGCCGATACACCCAATGAATATTACTTAATTGACAACAAGAAACAATATACCATTGATACCGTTCCAACAAGTCCTTTTAATGTGGATAAAAGTTCATTTGAACAACTAAAAAAATATAAAAATAAATATATTGGAGACAACAGTAATACTTCCCATTTACTAAATGCCTTACCCCTATCGGAATATGGCTATATATTTGAAATTGATTCTGAAAACTATGGACTTACAATAAACTATAATTGTACAGATTGGTACAACAACGAAAACTTATATATACATAAAGCTCTAGTGTACAATTCTGTATCTCTATTCAAATTGATTGATAATCTTGAATACATCACATTTAATTTTAGTGGAAGTAGCTATACAATTACACGAGAACATTGTCCACTCAACAAGAATATTGAACAAAAGATCAATGATAATGAATTTGTATCCGATAGGATGAAATTATTTGAAACAAATTAAAAAAACGCAAACGCGTTTTTTTATTTATGAATAATTTCTTCTGCACGATCTAGTGCAACACTGATACTATGCTGGAAATTTTCTTTTCCTACAAGCTCAATAAAACCAACCTTTTCCATGACCTTCATTGGTTGATCATTCACATGTGAGAATACAATCGTGATCCCTTTTGATTCACAAACCTGAACTAAATCCTTTAATGCGTTTAGTGCCGTACTATCTAATGCAGGGACACTGCGCATACGAAGAACTAGGCATGTTGTAAAATCTTTGACGGCAATCTCTTCAATTACACTAGCTGCCCCAAAGAACAAGGGTCCTGAAATCTCATAAACACGAATCTGAAGTGGAAGCTTTTGAAGATGTTCATCAACATCGGGTGTATCCTCATCTACATATGTCCAGCCATTGACTTTTGTTTCTTCACTCATACGTTTAATGAATAATAAACAAGCAAGTACCATTCCTACTTCAATGGCTACAACCAAATCAAAGATGATGGTTAGCACAAATGAAGTGACTAAAACAATAACATCACTCTTAGGTGCTGTTTTAACTAAGTTCACAAAGGTACGCCATTGGCACATATTGTATGCGACAATAAATAAAATCGCTGCAATGGTAGGCATCGGAATCATTCCGGCATATGGCATCAAAACAACTAATACAATGACCAATGTGATGGAGTGTACCATACCGGCAATTGGTGTTCTTCCTCCATTTTTAATATTGGCAGCTGTTCTAGCGATAGCACCTGTTGCAGGAATTCCTCCAAATAAAGCGGATGCGATATTTCCAGCACCCTGCGCAACAAGCTCCATATCCGAGCGATGTTTTCCGTTAATCATACCATCAGCAACAACACAAGAAAGTAATGATTCAATGGCAGCCAACACGGCTATGGTTAGTGCATTCGGTAATGCATTTTGAATCCTATTTAATGATAAGCTTGGAAAATGTAAAGTAGGTAATGCATTACTGATTGTATAAAGATTTCCAATTGTATTTGCCTTTAAAGGCAAGAATTGAACCATCAAAATTCCTGCAATAACGGCTAAAAGTGAGCCTGGAATTCTTTTAAAGATATATGGAGCAATAATCAAGATAGCTAAAGATACTCCACCTACTATGACGGCATCCATATTGATTGTAGAAAAATGATGGAACACAGCTTCAAATTTTTCAACCGTCTCAATAGGCTTTACTCCATTTGGATAAGTTAATCCAAAGAAATCTTTTAATTGTCCAATCACAATCGTAACGGCAATACCCGAAGTAAAACCTGTCGTAATGGTAAATGGAATAAACTTGATTAGACTTCCAAAATGACAAAGTCCCATCAAAATCAAAAAGATACCCGCAAGAATAGTGGCAACAATAAGTCCATCCATTCCATCATGGGCTACAATTCCAGCAACAATGGTCGCAAATGCAGCGGTCGGTCCTGCAATTTGTACACTGCTTCCGCCTAGTGCTGAAATGACAAAGCCTGCCACAATTGCAGTAAAGATTCCGGCTTCAGGTCCAACACCAGAAGCAAGTGCCAATGCGATCGACAGTGGTAATGCGATAATAGCGACAATAATTCCAGCTGTCACGTCTTTGACAAACTGAGACTTATCATAGCTTTTCAGTGATGAAAGTAACATCGGTTTTAGTGAATTCATTTGTTAATATCCCTCTCTTTTTAACAACCTTTAAAGTATACCATAATTTAAGGATTTTTAAGGATATTTCTATAATACTATTTGATATACTGAATATATAACGATAATAAATCAGGAGAATAATCTATGAACAAAAAGACTAAAATTATAATTTTAATCTCAGTATGCATTTTAATTGCCGTTATAGGCATCTATTTCTTATTTCCGAAAGGAAGTAACACCCAAAACATCTATGTTCAAAAAGTATCTACAATCATTGGTTCTTCTAATACGGAAAACCGATATTCAGGTGTAGTAGAATCCTCAGAAACTGTAGATATCAATTCTGATGGAAATAAATCCATTACTGAAATGTATGTTGAAGCTGGTCAAAAAGTAAGAAAAGGCGATAAATTATTTTCTTATGATACGACTGAAGCATCCAATTCCATCGCCCAAAAAAAATTGGATATTGAAGCACAGAACAATGAAATCGCTGCTCAAAATAATACAATTGAAGATTATAAGGCTGAGCTTAATAGAGGTGCAGATAAAGTGGAGATTCAAGCAAGAATCAATGATGCAAGTTATGCGATTCGCCAGGCTCAAAATACAATCAAAGCCACACAGACTGAAATTGATCAATTGAACAAACAAATCGAAAATTCGACCGTTCTTTCGACAATTGATGGAATTATTAAAGAAGTCAATAGAGATGGTGGAACGGGTGAAAATGGAAACCAAAAGCCATTGGTGTCGATTACACAAACTTCAGATTTTAGAGTAAAAGGCTCTATTAGTGAAATGGGATCTATTTCTGAAGGAACAAATGTTATTGTAAGAAGTCGTATAAATGAAGATCAAATTTATAAAGGTACAGTTACCAAAGTGGAAACAGACCCTCAATCCAATTCTAACAATAACGTTTATGGAAATGATTCAAATGAATCTGCATCCAAATATCCTTTCTATGTCACTTTAGATAATAATAAAGGCTTAAAACTTGGACAACACGTCTATATTGAAGTGGATAATGGACAATCCACAAAGAAAAAAGGAATTTGGTTAGATGCGAGTTTTATTGTTTCGGATGACAATGGAAATTCATATGTATGGGTTTCTGAAAAAGGTAAATTAAAGAAAAGAAAAGTAGAACTTGGTAAAACAGATGAAGAAACATCTACCACAAAAATCAAGTCAGGACTAAGCGAGGATGACTATATCGCATGGGCCGATGATACATATAAGGAAGGTATGAAGACAACGACGGAATATCAAACGGAAACGGATGGTGGTGCCAATGCTTCTTAATCTTAAAAACATTTATAAAAATTATGGAAAAGAACCATTGATCGTTCCAGTTTTAAAAGATGTGAGTCTAGAAGTCGAACAAGGCGACTATGTTGCGATTATGGGACCAAGTGGTTCTGGTAAAACAACACTTATGAATATCATCGGATGTTTAGATCGAGCAAGTACGGGTACATACCTATTTGAAGATGAAGATATTTCTGAAATGAATGATGATGCATTAAGTGATTTAAGATTAAATAAAATCGGTTTTGTCTTTCAAAACTTCAATTTATTAAGTTCGGAAACCGCTCAAGAAAATGTAGCTTTACCTTTAATTTATGCAGGAATCCATAAAGAAGAAAGAAATCATAGGGCGGATGTTGCATTAAGTAAAGTTGGTTTACAAGATCGTACAACTTTTAAACCAAGCCAATTGTCCGGTGGACAAAAACAACGTGTTGCGATTGCCCGTGCCCTTATCAATCATCCTAGAATTCTACTTGCCGATGAGCCTACAGGAGCACTTGATCAAGCGAGTGGTAAACAAGTTATGGAATTGTTTAAAGCTTTAAATGATGAAGGTGTGACAATCATTATGATTACGCATGATGCAAGTGTAGCAAGTCATGCCAAAAAAATTCTTCATATCATTGATGGAGAAATCATTGAAAATAAACAAGGAGGTACAGCATGAAGCCTTCTATAAAAAAAGGAATTATTATTGTCTCTGTATGTGCATTTGCCTTGGTTGGAATTAAGTTTTACTTAAGCTTGTCCAATACGATTGAAGTTCATTCTGTATCCAGTTTAAATACAGGCTATTGGGATAATCCATCCACTTCAACAGGGCTTGTATCTAATAGTGATACACAATCGGTTTTATATGATTCTTCTAAAACAATTACACAAGTCTTTGTCAAAGAAGGGCAACAAGTGAGTGCAGGAGATCCATTGTTATCTTATGACTTAACGACACTTCAAAGTGCAGTGGATACAAGTCAATTGGAAGTGGAAAAAGCACAAAATGCGATTACACTTGCCAATCACGAATTAAAAAAATTATTAAATACAACGCCTGTTCCAGATGTTGTTGAAAAACCAGAAATTCAAGATCCTACACCTGCACCGTTGCCTAGTGTTCCTACAAAAAATGGAAATGGCTTATATCCATATATTCTTTCTTTATCCCAAGCCGAAAAGAATTTTACAGACTATAAGATTTATTATACAAATACAGAAAGTGAAGCTCCTGAAAAAGGACCTAAAGAAGATGTAAATGCATGGAAAGAAGAAAGAATTAAAAAAACATCGGATCATACATGTTGGTATTGGATTGAATATACATATACAGATGGTTCAAACAATGCGTATGATTCAAAGGATGTTGTAGAGTATTATAGTGACAAACAAAAGATTCCTTATGAAGACATTTCTACAGTTGGAACCAAAAAGAATCCTTATGTGTTTAAGTTAAGTGAAGACCAGGGATTTGTGTATGGAAAACTATTTTTAGACAACAAGAATCTAAATTCATATTTTCGATTTGATGTGTATACAAATGATGATGAAATCAGTTCTTCATGGCTTGTTCGTTGTGACAAGTTTGCCACTAAACAATCTATGAATGAAGGCGATATGTATTCGGTGATTTCACATACGAAAGAAGAACAAAAGTATATAGAGACCGAACAAAATCAAAGTCCAGATAATACATCAGGTTATACAGAAACAGAACTTGCGAAAGCCATTCGTGATAAGAAGCAGGAATTGAAGACGTTAGATTTAGATTTAAGAAAGGCAAAGCTTTCATTAAGTGAAAATAAAGCTTTATTAAATGACGGCATCGTTCGTGCAAAGCGCAGTGGTATTGTGCGTAATATAAAAGATCTATCAAATCCTATTCAAGATGGCAGTGCCTTTTTAGAAGTGGCAACCGGCCAAGGAACTTATATTAAAGGAAGTATTAGTGAATTGATGTTAAACCAAATCAAAGTTGGCGATACCATTTCAGCTTATTGCTGGACAAGTGGGGAAACATTCGATGCCAAGATCCAAAGTATTGATACAGTTCCTTCTTCTAGCAGCAACTACAATGGTTCAGGAAACCCAAATGTGAGCTACTATGGTTTTGAAGCCTATGCCAAAGATGCCTCAAATGTTGCGGTCGGTGAATATTTAGAATTAACCTTCCATTCAAATACAGATACAACGAGTTCAATTTGGCTTTCAAAAGCTTATGTCAAACAAGAAGGAAATAAATATTATGTTCTTAAAGAAAATCATGGAAGATTGAAGAAGCAATATGTAACGGTTGGAAAGATTGTCTGGGGGGATACAGTCGAAATTAAAGAAGGTCTTACAGACACGGATTCTATTGCGTTTGCGTATAGTAAAAATGCCAAAGAAGGCGTTAAGACAAAGAATATGTCGGAGGATGCATCATGATTGAAAATATAAGATTATCCTTTCGAGGCATTTTTGCCCATAAGATGCGATCCTTCTTAACAATGCTTGGAATTATCATTGGCATTGCCTCCATCATTGCGATTGTTTCTACAATTAAGGGAACAAATGATCAAATTGAAAAGAATCTAATTGGTTCCGGAAATAACACGGTAAAAGTAGCTTTATATCAAGAAGATTTGGAATATTCTTTCGATACAGGCATTCCAGATGGTGTACCTACCGTTTCAAAAGATACACTTGAATCTTTAAAAAATATCGAGCATGTCCAAGGTGCTACGCTTTATCGTTCAAGACAAAGTTATCAAACTATATTTCGTAATAACACTTCTTTAGATGGTGGATACATCATGGGTGTGAGTCAAGACTACTTCTCAATTGCTGGACTCACCATCAAACAAGGAAGAGGCATTACAGAAGATGACAACAAGAAATATAGGCAGGTTGCCGTATTAGATGAAACAAGCGCAAAACTTTTATTTGGTGAAGAAAATCCGATTGGTAAAACGATTGAGATTTCTTCAACACCATTCACAATCGTTGGTGTTTGTGCAGATAAAGAAACTTTTGAGCCTACAATGGAAAGCATTGATGATTATCATACATATAATCAGTCTACGGGTTCTAAAGTCTATGTTCCAAGTGAATCTTGGCCAATCTTTTATCAGTTTGATGAACCGCAAAATGCATTACTAAAGGTGGATGCCACTTCGAATATGACTCGTGTTGGAAAAGAAGCAGCTACTATCTTAAATACAAATGTTTCTTCTTCCAGTGTTCAATATAAAGCACAAGATTTATTAAAGCAGGCTAAAGATATTCAAAATCTTTCTAAATCTACAAATGCGATGTTGATCTGGATTGCCGGTATTTCCTTACTAGTCGGCGGTATTGGTGTTATGAACATCATGCTTGTAACGGTAACCGAAAGAACGAAAGAAATTGGTCTTAAAAAAGCGATTGGTGCTAAGAAAAAAGCCATTCTATTCCAGTTCTTGACTGAAGCTGTAGTACTTACTTCGATTGGAGGTATTGTAGGTGTATTAACAGGTATTGGTTTAGCTAAATTAATATCAATATTCAATGGTACTCCTGTATCCATTAGTATTCCAGCCATGATATTATCCGTATTATTCTCTATGGCAATCGGAATTATTTTTGGATTGTTACCTAGCTATAAAGCTGCAAATCTAGATCCAATTGAAGCTTTAAGACATGAATAAAAAACCGCGTTTAAAAAGCGCGGTTTTCTCTGCGGCTATAAGCCTTTACTGCCAGCTCGCGTCTCAAGGCGCTGCTTTCACTTCGTTCAAGCTATCGCTTTTGACTCTCGCCAGCCTTCAAAGGGCTTAATTTTTTACTATTTCTTTCTTTTTGCTTTTTCTTGTTTATACGCCTGTTGCTCTGCTTCTGAGAATGGATTTGCGTACTCTTTTACACTCATTTTATCCATTGCTATATCGTGCATTTCCTGCTCTCGAATATATTTTGCAACTGTCGCATCATTCAACCCTACAGTACTTACATAATATCCTTCACTCCAAAAATGTCTGTTTCCAAACTTATATTTCAGATTTGCATGTCTGTCAAACATCATTAATGCTGACTTCCCTTTCAGATATCCCATAAATGCTGATACAGATAATGATGGAGGTATCATAACCAGCATGTGTACATGGTCTCTCATCAAATGTCCTTCTATTATTTCTACATGCTTGTATCTACATAATTCTCTCAATATTTCACCTAAATCTTTTCGATATTGATTGTATATCACTTTTCGTCTATACTTTGGAGTGAAAATGATGTGATACTTACACATCCATTTTGTATGTGCTAAAGAGTTTGCTTTATTAGCCATTATAATCACCATTCTTTCTTATTTTGATAGCTTGAACACCTTCATTATAGAAAGAATGGTGATTATTTTGTATAACTTTATTTGACACCACCCGCATAGCAGGTGGTTTTGTTGTTTCGTACTTCGTACTCAACTGGCTAAAGCCAAAAGTGTAAACAATCTTATCCTTTCTTGGTGAATAATATCCTTTAGCTCCAGTCATAAAACTAAGATCTTCAGTTTCTGTTTTAAATTCAATTGGTATTGTACATACAGACTGAATAGTTTGAATAATTGCTTTCACTTCATTACTAGAACCTGTCAAATCATGCACTAAAGATGGAAGAGGATCTCCTGAAGTTTGTGAAATATCAAAGACAGTCGTTGTCTTAAAATGCGTCAGATTAACTGCACGCATTTCCTGAATCGGATTTCCAGACTCACCTAAAATCACATTTCCATTCCCATCATGTTTATTCATTAATCTATCTTCTTTTGTTGTAACTGAAGCTAGAATCATTAAGCCTTTTTCACCCTTATTTACATGACGATTAAAATTTGTCTGCCAGGCACGATAACCTGCTACTAAACTAGCCTCCGGCTTCTGCGACAATATTAATAATGTGTTATTCAAGGAATAACTATGAAACTTACTTAAACAGGGTAGATACTGTTTAAAAGATTCAGAAGAATAAACATCCTTTACTCCTTGCTCAATCATTGAAAAGCCTGTTTAGTTTTCTCATCTTGAGATTTAAATTCTGCCATCACATCACCATCCTTTCTAAATCAGGCAAAAAGAAAAGCACTACCAAAAGGTAATGCTATATTAAATCAATTATGAGTTTCCATTATAATACGTTAACCAATTTATTTAATTATTTTGATACCATTAATAATCATGATATTTCATTTCCTTCATCATCAAAAGTAATATATCTCCACACAAACCCTCCTGCATGTTTTTGTTTTCCATTTGCTGCATCTCTAATACTTTTACTGTTGATACCTGTCTTATCAATAGCATCTTTTAGCATGTTGTATTCAGCAAGTAAATTTCCTTCATCATCATATTGCCTAAGTTTTCTCTTGGAATTACGTTTTTTTTCTGCTCTTTTATTCTCTTTTTGTTCTTCTTTTTTTTGCTTGAACGGTTGTATTGTTTTAACCCCACTACATTCAGACACGGATTTTTTCATTAATTTTTCCTTTTTTAGCTCTAACAATTTCTTTTGCGCTTCTTTTTCTGAAGTATGTTTATCAAATAAATCTATATAAAAGTCAAGCTTAGAATCATCGATATTTGTATTATGGGCTAGATAAATATCAAAATCTTCACCTAGAAATTTTCTTGTTTCATCTAACCATTTATACCCTTTTTTAAATGCATAAAGGATATAATCAGAAAATAGTTCCATATCTTTTGGATTAGTAAGTTTTATTCTAACAAACTCATCATTACAATCATTACACAAAGAATCTACATGAGTTAAATCTGAATTCGTACAATCCTCAAATTTTATATCTTTGTTTTTTGTAAATTTCTTATCAACAATCATATAGCTTAGTCTTCCACCATACTTAAACGCAAAAAAATTTAAATATATGTTACATCTAACAATTGACTGATGTTGAGAAAAACGGATGTTTTTTGTATCGAACCCTGCTTCTTTTATTATCTTTTGAACAACTGCACAAAATGCCATAATTTCATCACTAGGATTTTCAACTTTTCTATACCAAGATTTCACAGTATCGGCACCATAGCGTTCAGTCAAAGTTCTTGTATCAGCACCTTTTAAACGAGTCGTTACTGTGCATCCACCAATTTCAAAAGTATTAGTTATTTCATTTTCATAATAACATTTTTTCGTTAAAGACCGTTTGTCATTTGCTTTTAATAATTTAGCAAAAATCATCCCACAAGTCTCTGCATCATCTAATGCTCTATGCGCATTTTTATTATCTATCCCAAAAAAATCTGCAACTGTTTGTTGCTTGTAATTGCATAAATCTAATTTTTTCTTTGACAAAGTAAGTGTATCTATATATTTTAGATTTCCATTATATCCCAATCTTTCCAATGTATTCTTTAAAAATGAAATATCAAAACTCGCATTATGTGCTACCAACGGAACATCACCACTTATTGCATTTTTCATAAAATCTATAATTTCTAAATATGCTTGCTCTTCACTTGGTGCATTTAATAGCATTTCATCAGTTATATGATTTACTCTAGATGCACTTTTGGGAATATGATTAACAGAATGTATTAATGTACCATACTTATTACTTATTTGCCCATTTTGATATAACACAGCACCTATTTCAATAATTCTATCATTTGTACGATTTAAACCAGTTGTTTCAATGTCAAAAACAATATATTCATTTAAATATGATAAATAATCTTTAGTCACATTTTCATAAGTAACAAGCGAATTTTTTTCACCTATAATTTCATTTTGTTCTCTTATTAATTTTTTTAAAAAATTATCAAATAATCCCATACTTAAAGTCTCCATCTATAATTAATAGCTAATAACATTATAGGATCTTTTATAGATTATATCCATATATGTTTGTATTCAATTATTTTATAAAGTCTCCTGTTTTTTCAAAATGAAGTAATAATTTATTCAGCAAAATTACCTTGCCAGAACCATTTATATGCACGATTTGCTATGATTTTTGTTTCAGCTAGATCAAGACCGCCACCAACGATTGCACCAACTCCAGGAATCATTTTCCCAAGATTTACAACTCCTGTTGTTCCAAATTTAGTAATAAATCTAAATCCTACTTTTTGATTAATCTTTGTCAAAACCTTTCCTGGTATTTTTTTTATAACACCATTTGCCAATTTAATACCTACTTTTATACCTGCTTGCTTTAACGCATTATTTAAAGCAACTCCAGCCAAACATGCATACACAAAGGTTTGCGTTTGATCACTATTTAATTCGTAACCTGCCATATATGCAGTGCATGCTATCATTCGCATTTGCACATATATGACACTACTAATATTTGCAGGTATAGCAATTGGCATAACTATAAATCCCCCAAAGCCTGTGACAAATCCAGATGTTGTACATTTTACTATTTGATTATTTAACATCGCCTTGCATGCTTCTTCTTTTGTTGGATATTTATTTAAGTAATCATTAGCCATTTCTTCGACACTAGGACTAACCATTGACACTCCGTTTAAACACTTTTCATAGCATGAATCTAACAAATTCATCACATCTTCTTGCTTTATCATTTTTGATTTTTCCATAGACTCTCTCCAAAAACTTCATCTATATATAATTTTTAAATATATGTTAATAAGTTATTTTAATTATTGTAGATAATATTAATATCACCTGCAAGCCAATCATAACATATAACAATAATTATTATGCAAAAAAAGATTTATCTATGAAATTTATTGATAGATTGTACAAAATTAATAAACTCAAGCATTATTTGATGTATCAACCAATTTAGCTAGAATTACAATTCTCTTATTGTTACCTCTTGTATCACAAGTAACCAAAGTCATTAATCGATCTTCTTTATTTGTTGAAACACCAGGCTTATACAATCCTCTATTAATGGAATCTGATATAAATGCATTAAATGAACTTGTTGAATCCCATTCTGTTTGTGTAAATTCTAAAGAATCATTCAAGTCATTTAAATCAACATTCATTACTCCAAAAATCTGATATGTTCTAGTTTCATCTTCAGTAATAAACTTAAATGTATCATGCTTTTTATAATAGTTCTGATCCGTATAACTCATTAAAGGTGTAAAAATAATGTTATCCCATTTACTAGAATGGCCATAGATCACAACATTTTTTGAATCTATATTTCCATCTGCCGATGCAAATGGTATTCCGGCCTTCGCATATTCTTTGTTGATATTTTTACGAACGTAATAATCATTATTTGGAGCTTGTACAATTAGTGGGTTCTGTCATTATTCTATTCCCGATTTTTGGTAAATATTCATTTTTCGATAATAGAATGATCCTTTTAATTTCTAATAGTGTGAACATCATGTTGCTCACTTGATTAAAGAAAAGCACTAGCTGAAGTGCTAATGCTTATCGAAGCTCAGGTAAACCTAAACTGTTAATTGCTTTTATAATGATAGACCAGGTTGTTTCATCACAAATATCTAAATCATCATAGTTTTCATTCCATTCTTTAATGTAGGATATATATTATGGATAAACTTCTTATATTCCTTTTCAGTTAAATCAATACTTGTTTCGCATTCTAAAGTACCAATAGAATCTGAATAAGAATCAACAAACCGATCTTTAATCTTTTTTACAACAATCTTTTGATATCCTTCATAAAAACCACCCATTTCAGATTCAACTGAAGTAGTAGAAGTTTCATCAATAGGTAAAAATGAATAACAAACATCTTTATGACAATGAAAACAATATCGCCTTGGAGGTGGCATCTTTTTACCACGTACTAAATAAATTTTATGATTATCTATATCTTTTTGAAGTTGAGTAGTCATTTTTGGAATTCCATAAACAATTTTTTGCCGTTTCATGACCACAATGAGGACAACGTATATGTGTCAAATAAAATCACTTCTTTCTAGGAAACTATTTAATTTTCCAATATCCGCTAAATCCATGTCCCACATATTCAATTTGATCATTTTCTTTAATGAGGCGTCGAACTGTTCTTAAACTGACACCTAATTTTTCGGCCATGATTTTTGCACTGATTTTATTGTTTTCTTCAATCATATTCATTATTAGTGTATCAAAATCTTGAGTGCCATCTTGAGTGCCATCTTGAGTGCCATCTTGAGTGCCACGATAATTTAAATTTGGCATAATAACAGTAAATTGGTATCTATCGGATCTGAAATAGGGTTTCTTTTCATCAGTATAGTTCACTTGAAAAGCATAATTATCTAAGATTTTTGCAAATCCACTGCCTTTACGTTCCATATATCCAAGCCGATTAAATACATCTGCTAATACTGGATTTCTTCGAGTGGATGGTACTGTTACGGGATCTCTTTCTTGGATGTTAGAGCCATCTGGCATGCCACCTGGAGAATAAATTTCCAAACGATCATCATACATATCAATGTGAACTTCACTGCCATTTATCAAATAATCTCTATGAACTATGGCATTAACTAGTGCTTCGTGGTAACTACGTTCCACATATTCTGGCATTTCTTCTCTAGAATTTGCTGTCTTTTTCCACATCATTTTGGCATTTCTTTTAATGAAGGCTTCACCATTGTCTATTAAAGAAATAACACTGCCTTCATATTCAGCATCATCTAATGCATCGAAAGTACCTCCGCTTTTATTCAACCCATTCCAACGTGTACAAAAGATTCTCGAATAGCGAATTGGACTTTCATCCGCAATTAAAGCACCTGCATTTGTAAGATAACCATCTTCGGTTGCTAGTCCAAATGAAACAAGATCTTTTTCGTCAAAACTATTGCCTGTCCATTTTTTATATCTTTCTCTGAGTTTAGAAAAGGCATAATCTTCAACTTTATACATTGAATTTTGAGAATCAAATGTTGTGTTGCGCCCTCTTAAAACAAGGCGTTTTAATTCGATAGGAGACGCTTTTGCACTTTCATTACCAATACGAACATAAGCTTCAAGTAATCCGTCTCCTGAATAATAGTAAGGTGTTTCTTCTCCTTTGAATACCTGAACAATTAAAAGAACATTTCCATCTTCAGTATGAAAAGAAATTTTAAACTCTGGAATCGGATTTAATCTTGTTTTAATGATTTCGCTGATAAGTTCAGCATCTTTATCCGGAGTTTCTAAACCAACGATTTGATTATCATCTGAAATTCCAAAGATTAAGAAACCTCCTAAAGTATTCGCAAAAGCACTGATGCTTTTACACCAGCTTTTAGGTTTTTTAACTTCTAATTTTAACTTTTTATCATATTCTGTTGTTTCACCAATTATATTTTTAATTTCCAAGATATCCACCAACCTTTATAAAAATTATGACATAGAATTCTTTTAACAATCAAAAAAATACTATAAAGCAATCAAAATTTCATAGTAAGAAAGTAAATATTATTGCTACGTGTAGCTTTTTGCTTGTTCCATCCAATAAGAACGAATTCTTTCTATCATACCAATACAATCATTTTGCGCAGTAGTTGCATTATATTTTTTCATATCACTGAAAGTATGTCCGCACGGTACAAGATCATTATCTACATAACCGCCACTAACCCCAACAAGCCATGAAGTAAACACACTTCTCTTAAATTTAAAAATATAATAATGCATCTCATACAATTCAAATTTTTTAACAAATTCAATTTTAGATGGCTTTTTACCTAATTCTTGCGAATCTGATAACCATTCCACCATATTCATTTGAGCCACTTCTTGTTGTTTAATGTTCATTATTTTATCAATCCATTCATCCACAAACTGGAATTTGTCAGTCTAAAATCAGGACTCCTGAGCAATCGGACATTTGTGTAAATGAAAGATCCGGAAATTCTTTTCTCAGTTCTTCAACGACAAAGTAGATTTCATCATTATCCCATGTGTCTCTTGCCTTCAATTTACACTGTTCTAAATCCTTTCGTGTTTCAAAGGCAACATCACCAATTATAATTTTACCATTTTCCTTCAAGTAGTTACGCAAGTCTAAAAGGAAGTCATTCTTTTGTGCATCCGTCAAATGATGCAAAGAGTATGTCGCAACAATATAATCATATCGAAAGTTACGCAACGGTTCGACAAGCCCTTTTGAAAAGTCCCCCTGATATAAATGTGCATTGGGCATTTTCTCAGATGCCAACTCAATCATCCTAGATGAAAAGTCCTGTCCATATATGGAACATCCTTGCTCATATAGCTTTGTTGTTAATGTACCTGTCCCGAACCCAATATCCAAAACAATAGCATTTTCAGTTTTCATTATAGTCTGAAAAATGAATCCAAGTACCTTTTTGTAACCAGCAAAAGGATATGTGTTTTTCTCATCAGAAATGCCGACAGTTTTGTCGTAACCATCTGCCCAAAGATCAAACTCTTTTTTATCTAGCATATTTACTCCCTCCATAACTTCTAATTTAACTTTGCATCAACTTAATTGCCTCATCAACAGATACACATGTAGCAAATCTCTTTGGCCACATCATATCATTGTAATATTTATAGGTTTCTTCTCCAGACATATAGTCGTTATCAAACGTTGAATTTGCCTCTTGTGGAACAATTACTTTATATCCTCTTTCAAAAGCAGATTTCACAGTTGCATCTATACAGAAATTTGTCTGTAACCCAACTATCATTAATGTATTTTCATCTTTAACATAATCTGTAAAATCTTTATTTCCGAAACAACTATTGATATTTTTTGTAAATATCTTTTCATCTTCCCTTGGATGCACCTGTTCTGCAATCTCGAATTC
This sequence comes from uncultured Solobacterium sp., assembly GCA_900547815.1. Taxonomy (GTDB): domain Bacteria; phylum Bacillota_I; class Bacilli_A; order Erysipelotrichales; family Erysipelotrichaceae; genus Holdemanella. The sequence goes on along the minus strand of URHY01000006.1, from coordinate 26,861 downwards.
TTCATCGCCGATTGAAAATCCCGTTCCTGGTCCATCATCATGCTGAAAATAGATAACCTCTATTTGATTATCTCTAGCTGCTTGTATAATTCTTGAAGTATTATCAATAAATTCATCAAAATTAAAAAGTCTGCTATCTGTTATTCCTTTTTGTATATCTATCACAAGTAATTTCATTCGTTTCTCCTTTACACATAAAAATTCCGATTTATCTTGCTAAATAATATCATACACCTTAGTTTTTAAACAGTTACTATATTAACCAATTTAGCTAGAATTACAATTCTCTTATTGTTATCTCTTGTGTCACAAGTAACCAAAGTCATTAATCGATCTTCTTTATTTACTGAAACACCAGTTTTATACAATCCCCTATTAATGGAATCTGATATAAATGCATTAAATGAATTTGTTGAATCCCATCCTGTTTGAGTAAATTCTAAAGAATCATTCAAGTCATTTAAATCAATATTCATCACTCCAAAAATCTGATATATTCTAGTTTCATCTTCTGTAATGAATTTAAATGTATCATGCTTTTTATAATAGTTCTGATCTATATAACTCATCAAAGGTGTAAAAATAATGTTATCCCATTTACTAGAATGACCATAGATTACAACATTTTTTGAATCTATATTTCCATCTGCCGATACAAATGGTATTCCGGCATTGGCATATTCTTTATTGATATTTTTACGAACGTAATAATCATTATTTGGAGCTTGTACAATCGGCTCATAAATAATTCGATCATCAAATTCTAAAATACCCACAACATCTTTATTTGTTTTTTTCAACAAAGATAAAGAAAGCTCCTTTTCAGAAGCTTCCTCATTCTCTTTATTTGATTCTTTTTTAGTCGTTTTTGTTTCTACATAATAATCCGAATAGTCATAAGATTTCTTTGCAGTAACCTGATTGTAGATAACTCCACCAATCAATCCCACTACAACTAGTGCAGCTGCTATTTTTATTCTTTTATGTTTCATACTATTTATACCCCTGTATTTGGAACAACGATACGTGCATTTTCAAAATAATAAATAATTGTATCGGTTTCCTCATCCGCCTCTACTTTATAAGCTTTAGATTTATCAGCTAATTGATAAGAAGTTGGAGCTTTGATTTCCTTAAATTCATATTCATGACCATAAATTGCATCAGAAAGCACTGCTTTACCGTCTTTTACAATATGCTTTGTTACCTTGTCATCTCCAACTTTTCTAGAATAATAAGTACCATCATCAATATCTAAAACAATCTGTTTGTTTTCATCTGTTTTTACTGTCTTGATAACTTTAGAAAAGTCTTCTTTTTTAGAGATTTCATACTCTTCATCTTTTTCTTCTCCAGTAATCATCAATTGACCACTTGCTAAAGTAGTAACATAAGCATCTGCTGTCTTATCATATACTTCAAAAATTGCTCCATTCAAGAAATGATCATGATGATCTTTATCCACTTTATTGACATCCAATTCTAAACGACGTTTTTCATTATAAAGATCCATTGAAACTGTTACAGTAGGTTTAGTTGTATCTGCATCATAATCGAAAATAAAGTCATGCTTTTCTTCATCCAATTTAAAGCCTACATTTGTTTCCAATTCCTTAACATAATATTCGCCTGTTGGAAGATCCAACTGTTCAATGTTCTTACCATCTTCATCAATCGTTAATGTTCCAACCAATCCATCTGCAGGAATAATCACTTTGTCATTTAAAGTAATATCATTTTTAGAATATACACCAAAGACAACATCTTTATATGCATCCTTATCTTCATCTTCAAATGTTTTAGTAATCTGCAAATCTAATTTCTGTCTTTCATTTACATAAGACTGTTTGATTTCAACAACATCAATCATCTGACCTGCATATTCAATATCAAAACCATATGTGTTTCCATCTAACACAAAACCAGTTTGTGTTGCTGTTTCTTTAATAGAATATTTACCTAATTGAAGTAAAGCTGAAGTTGTTACACCATCCCCTGTTGTAAATGTATCAACTACATCTCCTTTGTGGAACCATACAGTTCCTTCTGGGGTTACAATATCTTCACGTGCTGTAATTTCATACGTAACACCTGATAAATATTTTTCTTTGTATTCAGGAGTATATAAAGTTCCATAATCTGTTTCAGATTCTTTTGCTCCTGACAACATCTCACCTGTCTTTTCCACATAGACCTGACCTTTTTGTGTTTTGTTATCAAAATTCATAAAAATTTCTGTGCTAGAACCATCTACATTGATTGGGATTTCTGTATCTTTTAATACATAGCCATGAGGTGCTTTGATCTCCACCAATTTATATTCACCATACTTTAATGGAGAAGGTAAATGTACAGATCCATCTTCATCCGTAGTCAATGTTGATACGACTTTACCTGTCGATTTTAAAATAATGTCAAATTTAAATCCTTCACCAGGCTTTTGAACATTGCTTTGGAATAATCCATATTTCTCTTTATCAATCGTTTTCGCAATTTCAATACGACCCTTAATAACCTGGTCTTTAACTGTCGTAGAGAATATACTAGGTGTATTATCACCTGAATATTTGAGTTCTACTGTATTACATGAACTATTAGTTAAATATCCTTCAGGAGAAGTAACCTCACATACATTCAAAGTTGTTCCAACTGGATATTTTTTTGATTTAGCTTTTGATCCATTTGTTGTGATGGTTTCAAGTACATTTCCACTTGTATCTTTAATCGCAAATGTAGCTCCATTAAATGTAGCATCCCCTTGAGTCTTAGTACCTGTTTGAGAATCCTGTTTTTCAACTTCAATATCTGCATGCATCAAATCGAAATTTAATTTAAAGTTTGGAGAAGGATCTCGCCTGGATGCTAAATAAATGACTCTTTGATAGCCAGCTGATCCATAAATGACATTCACATCACGTGCTGTAAAATTACGTGAAAAAGTAATACTCTTATCATAATTTTCAGATGTGATAGCTACTGTAAGATTGTTTCCATTTACAGAAGCACGAATCCCATTTGAATTTGTGATTGAGTAATTTGATAAAGTCCCTTTTGTGTCCGTCAAAGTGACAGGTGTATTCAATCCCATCTTGATTGTTTGATTATTGAATGACGGTCTGCCTTGAGGCTGAGCACGTAAATTGTTGATGACTGCTACCTCATTTGAAATATCATAAACGGTTGTTCCATCTGTATAGTAAGGCTGATACCAAGTTCCAGTCACTGCCTGCCAAATCATAACCTGAGTTGCGACATAGTATTTTTCTGTTTGATGACCAGAATAACTGTATCCGTAATAATTGATTCCCCAGATATTCTGACGCGTTTGTTCAGATAATTCATCCCATTTTGCAGTATCCTGATGATAATCCAAGCCTTCTGTAAAAAGCTGCATAGGTTCAATACAGAATACTGTCTTATCCCCAACATACAATTGCTGTACATAATCAAATCCATACTGATTGGCAATATGGATCATTGCATAAATACTGCCTGTTCCTGTTGTATCCGTTAATGAGATTCCATCAGACTGAGGCATCAAATCAGGAAATACATCTTCTGCATTTCCTAGTTCTACAATCGTATCTAAATCATTTTCATCTGTAGTCGTTTCTTCAGCATGTACCGGTAGAGTATTCATCAATGAATTGAGAATAACTAATGCTGTTAGAAAGAATTTACTACCTTTCTTCAATATGTTTTTCATATTCTTTTTCCTTTCCTTTAGGCTGTTGCAACAAAAAAAGCGAGAATTTTTCCTCGCTAAAATAATGTATTTCATTTAGATTAAGTTTTTTGATATCAAGTGATAAATATCTTTATGATCATAAGATAATATTTCTTCATTTCCATTGTTTAAATGAAATATTATTCATTCAATACTCTCCTTCTAAAATTAAAAGGCGATTACTCGCCTTTTAAGATGTTTAGCAGTTTTCTCTGCACTGGAACAAATTTTAGGTCTTTGTTCCGACCAATGGCATGGGTTTATAGTCTCCATACCGACTCTTCAGTTATAATATATCCTTTTTACTAATAAGATACAAATTAAATGATTTTTTCTCATAGACCTTTTTTATTGAATCAAACTTCCATTGCTCCAAAGGTTCAATCCGTAATAGGCAATACTATGATCATTTCGATACACAGGCTGCACTGAATAATTTGTTATTTCGGCATTTCCAATGTACATCACATCATTCAAATAGTATTCACCTGCTGATTCTGCTTCAGGCATAGAACCATACGTTGCATAATAGAAGTTACTATCTAAAATCACATCACAGGAAACATTTTGATTAACTCCTCCTGGACATGCATAACTTGGTTGCACTGTTTCTGGTGCAGGTGCTGGTTCAACAACAGTTTCTTCTTTTGAGGTGGTTTGTTGTACTGAATCATTCGTAGTAGAAGAATTGTTATTGCTAGAATCAATTACTTTTGTATCCGATTTCACATTACTCTTTGAAGTATCATTACTTTGAGCATCTTGTTTTTTTGTGCCAGAAGAAACACTCTCTTTTTTTGAATCACTTTTATTGGTTGTATTTTCTTCCTTAACCTGAATTTCATCTGTCTTTGATTTCTCTTTGTCAGCATCTTCATGTTTACTAACTTTTGATTTCTTCTTTTCAACACTCATTGTTTCTTGAGAAGACTTTTCCACAGCAGGAACAGAACCATCTTGATTTGATTTATATGCTACTCCTGCTTCAATCATCATCACAGTACTAATCACTGAAACAATTAACTTCTTCATTTGATTTACCTCCATTTGTATTTCTTAATAACATCTCTTTATTTAAAAATACTCAATATAAATTTTATTTACCAACATACAAATATTTATTCTTACTAGATAACAAACATTTTTTCTTTTTCGGTAGGTAATAAGATTCTTTCGGTAGGTAGGAGGGGTTTTAGGGGAGGTAAAAGTCACACCTCACCACGCAAAGACAAACTGCCCCTCCAACAGTTTGGAACAATCACAAGTACGAACAAGGCAATCTCTACATTCAATTATCGCTCTTGTTCTCGTGATCTTTTCTTTGCCCAGTTTTCCAGCAAGTGAATCATCAAATCCTTCTTTTTGCCGGGTGTGTACTCCTTGGGAAAATATTTATCAATTTCCTTCATTTGAAAAGATAGTTTCTCTCTTTGGTTTGGTTTTTCCTCAGAAAGCGTATCTTCAATGAAATCTGCAGTAAGCTCACCATCATGGCTCAATCGCTTGAATTCCTGACATTGAGCTAATGATGGAGTCCTTTGATTTTCAATGATCGCATTCACTAAATCAAATTGTTCCGATTCTGTTAAATATGACAATTCAACGGCTGGATTAAATGCAATTTTTATCTCATTCTCATTACGTCCATCGACCATTTCCTGCAATGGTTCAATAAGATAGGTTAAACGAATAAATCGTTTTATCTGATTCTTACTTATGCCTAATTGTTCAGCAAGTATCTCATTAGTTCTTGTTCCTGTTAGCTTCGGCCCAACTTGGGCCGAAGTTGGCTTATCATATTCAACATGAACATCATCAACATTAATATCCACTTTTTTACCTCGATGTTTCATGGCTTCTAAGCGCATTTTATAGGCATAACCTCTTTCACTAGGATAAATGTTTTCACGTTGAATATTGGAGTCGACCATTAAGATTGTTGCCTGATCATCGTCCAAATCTCGTATGATAGCATTCATTTCGGTTCTTCCTAGCTGTGACATGGCAAATTTACGCCTGTGACCAGATATCATTTCATAAGTTCCATCTGGTTTAGGTCGTACAAGTGCAGGCATCAACATATCGTTTTCTTTGATTGAATCAATCAACTTGGCCATATCTTCATCCATAGTTACATGAAATGGGTGCCCTTCAAAATCTTTAATTTTGTTTATAGGGATTGTCATTACCTTTTCGGTATTGGCTTCCTGTCTTTCTTCTTCTGTAGAAAATAAGGAGTCATAGCTTGGCAATCCTAAGTCTAATTTTGGCAAGTTTGCCACCTCCTTTTAAAATAAAGTGAGTTGTATATTCTTTTTTAATACATGATGATTCCATTCTTCAATCGCTTGACCTGATGTTGGCTCAGTTTTTGTTCTTTTAGAGCATAACGTACAAATAACATACTGGCCATAATAGCCATTGATTCTTTTACTGTTCCAATCAATTACTAAATGAGCAGTTGAATGACAAAATGGACATCGTTTGATTCTAGGCATCCAGCAATCTAAAAGATTCTACAACCACATTTGTGGAATAATTCTTTTTACCATTCTTCTCGTAAGAATTTGTTCGGATATTTCCTTCAATATGATAAGCTGTATCCTTTTCTCCTTTTCTACAGATGGCATTCGCAATTTCTCCAAATGCGATACAGTTAACGTAATCCGAATACGAACTATTACCGTCCCTTGTACAAATTAAACAAAACTTCACAAAAGAATTGCCCTTATCATTTTTAGTAACTTCAATATCTCTTGAGAGTTTTCCATTCAATAAAACATAATTGTTTGTCATTTACTTTTTCTCCTATCTATTTAATTCTTCTTTGTGCTTAACTTTTTGATTATTGATTAATTCCTTTGTAAGATTTGCATAAGCTAAAGCTACTTTAGAGTCTTTGGCATACGCATAGATACTCTTGCCGGAAATACTTGCTTCACTTGCCTTCGTTGCTTTTGGAATGATTGTATCAAACACACGAATATTCTTTCCGAAACTTTCTCGAATCGTTTCGATTGTACTCTTTGTTAGATTCGTGTTTAAATCCGCAAGCGTCATCACAATACCGGTGATTTTTAGATTACTATTAATCTTACGTTGAACTTTTCCTACCGTCTGTAATAACTTAGTCATTCCTTTTGCAGGAAGATACTGCGTCTGTACTGGTATCAGTACTTCATCAGCTGCTGATAAAGCATTAACCGTCAACATACCTAATGATGGTGGACAATCAATAAAGATGTAATCATATTGATTTCTCAATGGCTCAATACAATTACTTAAAGTCTGTTCTCTGTTGATTACACTCACTAGACGCATTTCAAAATCTGCTAATTCAATATTTGCCGGAATTAAATCCACGTGTTCTTCATGGTGTAAAATTAACGATTCATAATTAATATCATTGTCATTGATATAATCATCAAGCATAGATGAAACAGAGTGTTCCAATGAATCATTGTTTTTCCAACCAAGACAGCTTGTAAGATCGCCCTGAGGATCAAAATCCACAATCAATACATTGCATCCATTTCGAGCCAAACCAATGGCCACATTCTCTGTAGTTGTAGTTTTGCCTACACCACCTTTTTGATTTGTGACTGCGATTACTTTACATTTTGGCATAATAAAAACTCCTTTCTCATATACCAGGATTTCCTGGCTATGTAAAAGGAGTTTGCTCATATTGTCTTGTTTTATGCTTCTATACGCTTATGTTTGGCCACTCATCAAGTGTTCTTAAAAGATGCACATTAGCTGAGAGCCTATTTTTATTAGCTGGAAGCAGTCAAAATATTTGAATCAAGCTAATTTCTATTGTCTGAGAAAGCAGTAAAAATCATCCAATTTCTGATAAGAAAAAAGCGACAAAATCAACAGACTCTATCGCTTAGTTACATGGATTACAAAGTATTGAAAACCCTTTGTTTAATAAATAAATGGTGCCCCCGAAAGGAGTCGAACCTTCGACCTGCGGTTTAGGAAACTGGCCTCCTGCTTAGGAGCTGACCCTGTATTTTGTCCGCTTGATATCGTGAAGTGTTAATTGTGCCGTAAATACGGCATTTTTAGCACTTTTTTGATTCTTCATTTTTGTCCGTTTTGTGCTAATAAATGGGTTCGAATGATGGTTCGGATGACGTCATCCGAACCCCTCTAATTAGCAAAAAAGTTCGAATTAGCACAGGTCGGTCGAACACTTTTCCCCCATTTTTGGGTGCCCCCGACATGCATTCGAACCCTATGGCACAGGGCCCGAAAAAATTTGGCGTCCCCGACAGAATCCGAACCGTTCGGATGCTCTCTTGAATGCCTACTAGACTCAAAATACAGTATTTACATAGTCTAAACACCTGACTATGAAGAAAGATTATTACAGTTTTGATGAATAAAGCTTACTATGCTATAGTTTCTTTAAAGAAACTCTTTATTAAAATCATTCAAATATAAAAAGATTGGAGAAAACATGAACAATGAAATTATTAAATTTGTAAATGGTGATTTACAGCTGGATGTTACAGTATCACCAGATAATGAAACAGTATGGTTAAATCGTAATCAACTTGCACAATTATTTGACAGAGACGTTAAAACCATTGGTAAGCATATTAACAATGCTTTAAAAGAAGAATTAGATGATTCAACTGTCGCAAAATTTGCGACAGTTCAAACTGAAGGAAACAGAAAAATACAAAGATCTATTGAATACTATAATTTGGATATGATTATTTCCGTGGGATATCGTGTGAAATCTCAAAATGGTGTTATCTTTCGAAAATGGGCCACTTCTATATTAAAAGACTACATGATGAAGGGATATGCAATAAATGAAAAAAGGATTGAGGTACTAAATAAAACTGTTTCAATTCAATCCAGAATGTTAGCTTCTACTTTAGGTATTGAGGAAAAAGAAGTTTTGAATGTCATTGAAGCCTATTCAAATGCACTATCATTACTTGATGATTATGATCATGGGTGTATTTCTAAACCAAAAGGTAAAGACTCTATTTACCAATTAACCTATGAAGAGTGCAGAACTCTTATTGATTCTATGAAATATGGTGGATTTTCTGATGTATTTGGTGTTGAAAAAGAACCAGGCAAATTGAATGGAATTATTGCAGCTGTATATCAAAATGTATTTGGACAAGAAATCTATCCAAGCATTGAAGAAAAGGCAGCTAATCTACTGTACTTTCTAGTCAAAGATCATCCTTTTGTAGATGGATGCAAACGAATTGGCGCTTCCATTTTTCTTGAATTTTTGAATAAGAATCAACATTTAATCATTGATGGAAAACAAATCATTTCAGATAGCGCCTTAGTTGCTATTACATTAATGATTGCCGAATCTAGACCAGAGGAAAAAGAAACAATGGTCAAGCTAGTTATGAATTTCTTAAAAGCTTAATCTATGCTCTTTATTCCCTGCTCCTTTTACATAGCCAACAAATGGTTGGTTGTGGGAAAGGAGTTTTTTTATGTGTAAATGTAAAGTAATCGCAGTCACGAATCAAAAAGGTGGCGTTGGTAAAACAACAACAACAGAGAATGTAGCAATTGGTTTATCTCGACAGGGATTTGATGTATTAATTGTAGATTTTGATCCACAGGGTGATTTAACATGTTGTTTAGGTTGGAAAAACAATGATGCACTCGAACATTCTGTATCTTCTATGCTAGATGATTATATAAATGACAATGATATTGATTATGATTCTTTGATTTTGCATCATGAAGAAGATGTAGATCTGATTCCGGCAAACATTGAATTGGCCGATTTTGAAATGCGTTTAGTCAGTGTCATTAACCGAGAACAGACTTTAAGTAATTGTATTGAGCCATTAAGAGATAAATACGATTACATCTTTATTGATTGTCCACCTTCTCTTGGTATGCTTACCGTCAATGCGTTGTCTGCTGCAGATAAAGTATTAATACCAGTACAAACACAGTATTTACCAGCTAAAGGAATGACGAAATTGTTACAGACGGTCAATAAAGTGCAGCGTAAGATCAATAGTAATTTGAAGATTACAGGAATTGTAATGACACTTGCAGATCTAAATACCAACATTACCAAAAGCACGATTGATACGATACGAGAAAGCTTTGGAAAGAACATCCGTGTATTTGATACGATCATTCCAAAAGCTACGAAAGCCAGTGAAGCATCTATTTCCGGTAAAAGTATCTATGCATATGCCAAAGATTCAAAAGTGGCTGTTGCTTATGATAATCTGACAAAAGAATTGATAAAAAATCCAAAAGTAAAACATAAAGATGAAATGAGTCTTTAGGAGAATTGAAATGAAAAACAATCATGTGGAATTATTTGGAACTTTGACAAGAGATATTGAAGTATCCAAGAATGGAAAAGGAAATAATTTTGTAAAGTTCTCTTTAGCTTGTTTAAGAGATGGAAAGAAACCATGGACAGATTATATTAACTGTATTGCCTTTGGTGATATGGCAAATGATATCTGTAAGCATGGTGATAAAGATACAGGATTTTGTATTGTTGGAAATCTTCGTACAAGCTCTTATGAAAAAGATGGTAAAAAACAGTATTCAACCAATGTCGTTGTTGAGTCTTTTGAATTGTTAAATGACTAGAATTAAACGATGTCCCTATTGTCATGGTGCAGCACATTTGTTGATTGACTGGGACAGTAAACGAATCAATGGCTATTATGGTCAATATGTTACATGTACTTTGTGTTCTGCCAGGGCACAGACTAGACAAACTTCTGATCAAGCTATTGATGAATGGAACAATCAAGCAATGAAAAACACGATACAACTTACTCTATTTTAAAGGAGGTGGCACATTTGCCAAAACTAGATTTAGGATTGCCTAGCTATGATTCCCTTTTTTCTACGGAAGAAGAAAGACAAGAAGCTAATAGCGAAAAAGTAATGGCGATTCCTATAGATAAGATTACAGATTTTAAAGAACATCCCTTCCATGTCACGATGGATGAGGATATGGCAAAGCTTATTGATTCGATTAAAGAAAACGATATGCTGATGCCTGCATTAGTTCGTCCCAAAAAAGATGGAACGTATGAAATGATTTCCGGTCACAGGCGTAAATTTGCCTTGTCACAGCTAGGAAAAAAGGAAATGAATGTAATTATCCGTGATTTGGATGATGACCAGGCAACAATCTTAATGGTCGACTCCAATATTCAACGAGAAAACATTTATCCTAGCGAACGTGGTTATGCCTACAAAATGCGATTGGAAGCCATGAAACATCAAGGAAAACGAATTGAAGAAATACCAGATGATGAATTAGGAATTGAATATAAGACAACTTCGGGTCAAGTTGGCCCGAAGTCAGATGAAGAAAATCGTTCTGATTATGCATTGGCTGAGCAAGTTGGAATTAGCAGGAAACAAATTCAACGATTTATTCGCTTAACCTATCTGATTGAACCATTACAGGAAATGGTAGATGGACGACATGAAAATGAAATCAAGATTGCATTTAATCCGGCTGTTGAACTTTCATATTTAACAGAATCCGAACAGTATGATTTAGCCAATGCGATTGTTGAAAATCAAAGGACACCGTCACTTGCTCAATGTCAGGAATTCAAGCGGTTGAGTCATGATGGCGAGCTAACTACAGAATTCATTGAAGATACTTTATCGGAAGAAAAACCAAATCAAAGAGAAAAGTTATCTTTTCAAATGAAGGAAATCGATAAATATTTTCCCAAGGACTTCACACCAGGCAAGAAAAAGGATCTTATGATTCACTTGCTAGAAAACTGGGCAAAGAAAAGATCACGAGAACAAGAACGGTAGTTGAATGTGCAACGGCTTTTTTTCTACTTGTGATTGTTTCCAAACTGTTGGAAGGGCAGTTTGTCTTCGCATCAGGACGTGTGACTGTGACCTCCCCTAAAACCCCTCCTACCTACCGAAAGAATCTTTATTACCTACCGAAAAAGAAAAAATGTTGTTATTGAGTAAGTAGTAGAAATATTTGTATCTAGGTAATTATTTAGAAGAACTTGTATTTTAAAGATAGTAGAAATTATCAGTGAATATAATTGGAGGTTAAGTCAATGAAGACAAAGTTAATTGCGTTCTGTGTTTCAAGTGTACTTATTGGTACTGGAATTGTTTTCAACATGAACCAGGATGTATCTGTTCCAACAGTGGAAAAGTTTATGGAAGATACTTCTTTAAGTGTTAGTAAACATGAAGCTATAGTTAGTGAACATGAAAATGTTGGCAAAGATGAGAAAACAGGCGCTGGAGATACAATGAAGAAACCTGAATCCAAGGAAGAAAAACAGAAAGAAAAAGTTACGGGCAAAAGTGAATTCAAAACAACAAGTGTTTCTTCGGAAGGTAAAAGGCAAAATTCCAAGAAAGAAAGTTCTACTAAGAGTTCTTCTGGTTCAGGCCAAAAATCTTCAACTTCAAACAGTTCCAATACATCAGATAAATCAAAAAAAGATGTTGTAAGTCAACCTATTGAAAAGCCTACTGAATCCAAACAAGAACCTGTAGTAGAATCTACACCTACTCCAGAACTAGCAAAGCCATGTTATGCTTGTCCTGGTGGAGTCAATCCAGATGTAAGTTGTGATGTGATTATGGATACGAACTTTTACTATGCAACTTATAGTTCACAGGCTGAAGCAGAGGTGGGCGGAATGTATTACCTGGATGAAGTAATGTACATCGGTGATATTGAAATTACAAACTATTCTGTTCAACCAGTATATCGAAATGATCACAGCATTGCTTATTATGGATTAAATCTTTGGAGCAATGGAAGTTTGATTCAATAAAAAAGGTTTATAAGAAAACTCATTTAAATTGTATCTTATTAGTAAAAATGATATATTATAAATGAAGAGTCGGTATGGAGACTATAAACCCATACCATTGGTCGGAACAAAGACCTAAAACTTGTTCCAGTGCAGAGAAAACTGCTAAACATCTTAAAAGGCGAGCAATCGCCTTTTAATTTTAGAAAGAGAGAATTGTATGAATAATATTTCATTTAAACAAAGGGTATGTCAATCAATAATTGATCAATCAAAAATATATAAAAAAATCTTTATTGATCGGCAATACCTAATTTGTTCGAAATGTTTTACGAATCGCAAATACTATATTTTAGTTGCAAACAAGGATAACTACTTGCATTTAGTAGGCGTTCATACAACTCTAACTCCTTCTGAATTTTTTGAAAAATGTTTTAATGATACTCTTACTGAAAATGATTTTGATTTTTCAAAAAAGAATCAAAGTGAAAAAAGTGTAAAAGGTTCGGTTAGAAGAAAAATATCAGCTTTAGAAAACATAAATAATTTTTTTGCACAAGAGCTATATATCGAAGAAGGGTTTCGCAAAAATAAAGTCAGTTGTGTAATTGCTACATCGGACAATAAAATAACAATTGGTTTTTCTGAAGGAATTTATTCAAGACCCAAAACACTTCTTAAAGGTAATATGCTTAATATGAGTACCAATCAAATTGACTTAATACTATCTAAAGAAAAAAAGGATAAAACATTTAATAAAATAGAATATGGAAATGAGCAAATATTATCTTATTATCATAAAGATATTTATCACTTGATATCAAAAAACTTAATCTAAATGAAATACATTATTTTAGCGAGGAAAAATTCTCGCTTTTTTGTTGCAACAACCTAAATGAAAGGAAAAAGAAGATGAAAAATATATTAAAGAAAGGCAGCAAGTTCTTTCTTTCTGCACTAGTGATATTGAATTCATTTATGAATATAATCACAGTACATGCAGAAGAAACTACTACAGAAAATGATTTAGATACAATTACAGAATTAGGCTATTTGGAAGATGTATTTCCGGATCAAATCATAAATGAAAATGATACGATGATGACCGATACAACTTCCTGTGGGACACGATATGCCATGATTTATATCGAAAACCAGTACGGATTTGATTATATCTCACATTTATATGTTGGTGATAAAACCGTATTTTGTATTGAGCCGATGCAATTGTTTATAGCTGGTAATGATTATGTTCCAGATAGTGCCAAATGGGATGAACTAAGTGAAAGCCAAAGACAAGCTATTTGGGAAATCAATTATTATGGTTATTCTTATCCAGGACATGAAAGTGAAAACTATTATGTAGCTACTCAAATCATGATCTGGCAAGTTGTTACTGGCAATTGGTATCAACCGTACTATATGGATGGAACGACAACATATGATATTTCAAATGAAATGAATGAAATTAACAACTTAAGAAGTACACCTCAAGGAAGACCTTCATTCAATAACCAAACAATCAAAATGGGACTAAATACTCCAGTTACTTTAACAGATTCAAAAGGAACATTAAGCAATTATTCTATTACAAGTGGAAATGGTGTTAATGCTTCTGTAAATGGAAATGATTTAACGGTATCCATCACTTCAGAAAACTATGATAAAACACTTACCTTCTCAAGAAACTTTGGAGCAAGAGACGTCAATATTATTTATGGAAGTGGAGGTTATCAGCGTGTTATTTATCTGGCAAGCAGAAGAGATCCTTCTCCTAATTTCAAATTAAATTTTGAATTGCTATATGCTGATATCGAAGTTGAAAAGCAAGATGCAGAAACTGGAACATCTACGCAAGGTGATGCAACTTTCAATGGAGCAACATTTGCCATCAAAGATTCAAGTGGAAATACTTTAGAAACAATTACGACAAATGGTTCAAAAGCTAAATCTAAAAAATATCCAGTGGGAACAACTTTGAATGTATGTGAGGTCACTTCTCCAGAAGGATATTTAACAAACAGTTCTTGTAATAGTGTTGAACTCAAATATTCAGGTAATAATACTCCTTCAACTTTTTCTACAACAATCAAAGATCAGGTTATTAAAGGTCGTATTGAAATTGCCAAGACAATCGATAAAGAGAAATATGGATTATTCCAGTCGAATGTTCAAAAGCCTGGTAAAGGATTTAAGTTTGATATTATCCTAAAATCAAGTGGCAAAGTTGTATCTACACTAACAACGGATGAAGATGGTCGAGCAATCAGTGATTATCTTCCTTATGGAACATATATCGTCAAAGAACATGAAACAACTGGCTATGATATTTTAAAACCATTTGAAGTAAAGATTGATAAAGATCAAAAGACCTATTTTTACAATATCTATAACGATACAATCAAAGCCGAATTAACCATCTATAAAACGGACAGTGAAACAGGTAAACGTATTCCTGCTGCTGGTGTTGAATTCAAAATCAAAGATGCAGATGGAAACTATGTAACTCAGACTGTGACATATCCTAAAAAATATACAACAGATGTATTTAAAACCGATGAGGATGGTTCTGTTCACTTACCTGCTCCTTTAAAATATGGAGAATATAAATTGGTTGAAATCAAAGCACCACATGGTTACGTATTAAAAGATACGGAAATTCCAATCAATGTAGATGGATCAAGTACAGAAATTTTTATGAACTTTGACAACAAAACACAAAAAGGACAGTTCTATGTTGAAAAGAGTGGTGAAATGTTGTCAGGAGCTAAAGAATCCGAAACAGATTATGGAACACTTTATTCACCAGTCTATAAAGAAAAATATCTATCTGGTGTTACGTATGAAATCACAGCACGTGAAGATATCGTTACTCCAGAAGGAACAGTATGGTTCCACAAAGGAGATGTTGTAGATACATTTACTACAGGTGATGGTGTTACAACTTCATCATTGCTTCAGTTAGGTAAATATTCTATTAAAGAAACCACAACACAGACTGGATATGTATTAGATGAAAACAGCTATAACTTTGATATTGAATATGCGGGTCAGATGATCGATGTAGTCGAAATCAAACAGTCTTATGTCAACGAAAGACAAAAGTTGGATTTACAGATCACTAAGACATTTGAAGATGAAGATAAAGAAGCCTACAAAGATGTTGTCTTTGGTGTTTATTCTAAAAAGGATATTACTGTAGATGATAAAGTCATCATTCCTGCTGATGGACTAGTTGGCACATTAACGATTGATAAAGATGGTAAAAATGTTGAACATTTAGATCTTCCTACAGGTGATTATTACGTTAAAGAACTTGAAACAAATGTAGGCTTTAAATTAGATGAAGAAAAACATGATTTCACATTCAACTATGATGAAGATACAACAAAATCAACTGTTATCGTTCCTATGGAATTGCACAATGAAAAACGTCGTATTGAACTAGATGTCAACAAGGTGGATAAAGATCATCATGATCATTTCTTAAATGGAGCCATTTTTGAAGTCTATGATAAGACAGCTAAATCTTTTGTCACTACCCTTGCATCTGGTCAGTTAATGATCGTTGGTGATGATGCTAATGAAGAATACGAAATCTCTAAGGATGAAGATTTCAAAAAGATCATCAAGACAGTTAAAACGGATGAAAATAAACAAATCATCTTAGATGTAGATGATGGAATTTATTATTCTCGTAAAGTTGGTGATGACAAGGTTAGTAAACATGTGATCAAAGATGGAAAAGCAGTATTAGCGGATGCCATTTACGGTCATGAATATGAGTTCAAGGAAATCAAAGCGCCTACTTCTTATCAGTTAGCCGATAAATCCAAAGCTTATAAAGTTGAAGGTGATAAGGATACGGATACAATCATTTATTATTTTGAAAATACACGTATCGTTGTTCCAAATACAGGGGTATAAATAGTATGAAACATAAGAAAATAAAAATAGCAGCACTTGCGATAGTTACTGCAAGTCTATTAGGTGGCATTCTATATAGTGAGTTTGGAACAA
Source organism: uncultured Solobacterium sp. (assembly GCA_900547815.1). Lineage (GTDB taxonomy): Bacteria > Bacillota_I > Bacilli_A > Erysipelotrichales > Erysipelotrichaceae > Holdemanella. The sequence goes on along the minus strand of URHY01000006.1, from coordinate 10,319 downwards.
AGAAATCTTATGATTATTCAGAATACTATGTAGAATCTAAACCAAGTAAAACAGCAAAGGATAATAAAGATGATAAGGGAGCTTCTGAAAAGGAGCTTTCTTTATCTTTACTCCAAAAAACAAATAAAGACGTAGTTGGTATTCTAGAATTCGATAATCGGGTTATTTATGAACCTGTTGTACAGGCTCCAGATAATGACTACTATGTGCGAAAAAACATCAAGAAAGAATATGCCAATGCAGGTATCCCTTTTGTATCAGCAGATGGAAATATTGATTCTAAAAATGTTGTCATCTATGGGCATTCTAGTAAATGGAATAGTATCATTTTTACTCCATTAATGAGCTATATTGATCAAAGCTGCTACAAAGAACATCAAACATTCAAGTTCATTACAGAAAATGAAACAAGAACTTATCAGATATTTGAAGTAATGAATGTAGATCTAAACAATTTAAATGATTCTTTAGAATTTACACAATCCAGTTGGGATTCAGATACTTCATTCAATGCCTTTATTTCTGATTCTATCAATCGAGGGCTTTATAAAACAGGTATTTCAGTCAATACGGATGATAAGCTGATGACTTTAGTGACTTGCGATACAAGAAATGATAACAAGAGAATTGTGATACTAGCAAAAAGAACAGACTAATTCAAAAAATCTATAAATTCATGAAATGTTAATAGTTCTATGCTATTGTTGGATTAGATAGATTACAAAACGAGGAGGCATAAAAATGTACGAACCTTACACAAGACAATCATTACCCTCAAAAGAATATCGTGAATTGTTGGGTAGTGCTCTGTGTGTCTTTAGTTCAAATAATGGATTTATTATAGAAAATATTATTCATACAAGCAATGCATATGATTGGTATAATCTTATTGATTTGGAATCTGGAAAACTTAAAAAATCTATAGCAGATACAATTTCTAGAAATACAGGAAATAAGGATATTGAAATATTATTTTCTGAAATAGTTGAGATGAGAAATAGAATAATTCATGGATTTAGAATTACATCAAAACAAGGAGAGCAAATACTTGCGACAAAAACTCGAAAAAAAGATGGAAATATTCAATTTGAAATAACCAAAGAATATTTGTTGGATTTTATAAAGAAAAATGAAGAGCTCAGTGATATGCTTTATAAATATCGTGGATATTAATGAATAAATTCATGTTGAGATACCATATGAAAGCATTACTTCGGTAGTGCTTTTCTTTTACCCTATTTTAGAAAGGACGGTGATGAGATGTCTAATTATAAATCTTCGGATGAAAAAACTAAACAAGCTTTTGAGATGATTGAACAAGGTGTAAAAGATGTTTATTCTTCTGATTCTTTTAAACGATATTTATCTTGTTGCAGCAAATTCCACAATTATTCATTGAACAACACTTTATTGATATTGGCTCAAAAGCCAGATGCAAGTTTAGTTGCAGGATATCGTTCCTGGCAGGCAAACTTTAATCGTCATGTGGATAAAGGTGAAAAAGGATTGATGATTCTTGCTCCTGTAACGTATAAAGAAGATCGATTAATTAATAAAGTAGATGAAAACGGAAATGTTGAATTGGATGAAGCTGGTTCACCTATTCAAGAACAACGGCAAGTGAATGTGACTCGTTTTAAAACAACTACTGTATTTGATATATCACAAACTTCTGGTGATCCTCTTCCCTCTTTGATTCATGATTTAACGGGTTCTAATAATGAAGCTAAGGCAATCATTCAATCCGTGCAATCTATCTGTACAATTCTCATTGAATTTAAAACAGAAACAGAAGATTTGAATCTCATGACAGGAGCTAAGGGATACTATTCTCCTAAAGAAGATAAGATTGTGATTAATAAAGATTTGGAAGATCTACAAATTGCCAAAACATTAATTCATGAGTATGCTCACAGCATACTTCATAAACAAACAGATAAAAATCAAAGCCAACGAGAAATTGAAGCCGAATCGTTGGCTTTTGTATTATGTGATCATTTTGGACTAGATACTTCTGAATATTCATTTGGTTATATTGCTAGCTATGCTGATAAAGATTTTGATGAATTGAAATCTATCTTAGTTAATATTCAAAGTACGGCTCATGAAATGATTGAACAACTAGAACCTGTATTCAAGGAGAAACTGCATATGATAGAAATGAAAAGTAAATATATAACACCATTAGAAATGGAACAAATGAATCATGATATTGTGATTCAAGTTTCTTCTTTGATGGAACAATATAAAGATGCATTAAATGATCCAAATGTATCCACTTCGGATATTCATGAAATGGTGGATCAACAAATCTATGATGTTATCAATAGTAAGCTTGAATATTCTGATCAAGCTTTTTTATTTGGAAACAATCACGACTATTATCAAACACTACGAACAATATGTTTTGAAGCATTCACGGATCCCAATTTTGATTTAAGTAAGAACTGGTTTATTGAAAATTCAATCGAACATAGAAACTATGAATTATTTGAACAGATTGCCCAACCATTACTTACAAATGATGCTTACTACATGAAATATGCAACACCTGGCTTTATGGATCTGAATGTGGAAATCATTGATGAAAATCGTTTTGCGATGGCTCATAACTATGAATTGAATGGAGATCTAATGGCTGATCCAGATATTGAATTTACAGTGGATAAAGATAACAGACTGCTCTATCCACAGTCTTATCAACAGGATAACCTTCAATTTTATGAACGAGTGGATGGTGATCCATTTCGTGCTAATGAACTCAATCGATTTATGAATCAGTGAATTCACAATATCCAGGAACAAAAATACAAAGTCGAAACGGTTTATACAGATGAATTCGAATTATCCACAAAAGAAAATCCAAGTGGTGTACGTAAGTTTTGTAAAGAACATGGAATTGCAAAAATGGCACCAAAAAACAAGGAGTTGGAAAGATGAGTCAACGATTTATACGAAAAGACGTTCTAGAAAAAGTAAGAACCTTATCTGCTTTTGATTATTTAAGAAACTATGCTCCAGACCTGTTAGTAAAAAATGGGAGAACAGATTATTATCATCGAGATCATGATTCCTTGCATTTTTCAAATGGAAAATGGTATTGGTGGTCACAAGGCAAAGGTGGAACATCTGCACTTGATTATTTGATTATTGTGGAAGGATATGAATTTAAAGATGCGTGTAACTATTTATCAGATTTAATGAATGTGAGTGCACCAGTTACCACTTATTATCATCCAAAACCTGTAAAACCATTTGAATTACCTATTAAAGATAAGAACAATGATTTAGTGATTCGTTATTTATGTGAAATTAGAAAAATCGATAAAGGAATTGTGGATGATTTCATATCCAAAGGAATGATTTATCAATCCGCTAACTTCAAGAATGCAGTGTTTGTTGGATATGATAAAGATAAACCAGCGTATGCATTTAAACGAAGTATCTTTAAAAATTTTAAATTGGATCATGCTGGAAGTAATAAAGCATTTAGTTTCAACTACACAAATGTAAATAATGATGTTCTTCATGTGTTTGAAGCAGCTATTGATTTATTATCCTATATGACTCTTTTGAAAATGGATGAAATGGATTATACCGAATTTAATTATCTGTCTCTTGCCGGAGCCAGTGATAAGATTACGAGTAAATCAGAAGCGGATATTCCTATTGCACTAAAAGCGTATTTAGAAAGAAATCCAAATATCAAAACAATTATCTTCCATCTAGATAATGATGAAGTTGGTATTGGTGCAACAGCAAAAATCATTTCTATTCTGAATTCAAAATATCAATGCATAGATGAACATCCGAAAATGCACAAGGATGTAAATGAATTGTTATTATATGTTAATAAAACAACAAATAATTTATGAAAAATACAAATAATTTGATTTTGAAGCATTATTTAGCTATGATGATTATGCAAAGAAGAGCTTTTAAAAGCTTGGGCTGGTCGTAAGACCCGGGTCCACACATAGGCGGGTAAGACCCCCGCCATTTCTTTTGGAAAGATGAGGATGCATGAAAGAAATCCGAAAAAATATAATTTGTGATTATTATTAAGGGAAAGTAGATACTTTCTCTTTTTTATTATTCAAATTTAGAAAGTAAAGGTGATGCAATTTGAATAAACAATTTGATTTATTTCAGAAAATGAAGATAAAAGAAGTCTGTGAAAATATCAGTCGTATGACCTATGCCTATATCAATCCAGACACAAAGCAGCCGACCGTTGTCCCATCAAAACATTATAAAGATATTCTAGATCAGCCTGTAGAAGTATTGGTTAATGATCAGGTAAAGAAACAATTTTTAAATATCATGTTTAAACAGATGAAAGCATTGAAGGATGAAGAACCAATCCTTTTTAATGAAACATTGTTGTTGATGGACTTAAATAAAACACCAGATAGCTTGGAACTTAATGAAGAAGCTGCATTAAAGATTACAGCTACAGAACTTGTAGAAAATGAAAAAACGCAAAAGAAGAAATTTCATCTTGTGGATAATGAATATTTGAATGCCTATGAATCCACAAAGAATGATTCAGAATTGATGGCTCAACTTTTTGGCGAACAACAAAATGAACGAGTTTATTCTATTGAATTAGATGAAATGGATATGAAAAAGCCAAAGTCAAAAGGAGGAAAGAACAATGACTTACAACACTAGAATTTATAATTACGCAAACTTACATTCAGAAGATAAACAAATCGTACAGGCGCAATTACTCATGTTGGAATCTGTAGAAGATACCATTACAAATTACACATACGCAAAAGAAACTTCTACAAATACTTTAGAAACAATTTCCTTTGAAGAAGGAATCCATGCATTAGAAGAAGCAAAACAAAATATGTATAACGATATTGTTGAATATATGATTTTTGCGATTGATAGCTATGAAAATGAAGTATATGAATTAGATACAGATGATCCATTCTATGGATTGTATGTAGAAATGGAGGACTTAGAAAATGAATAATGTAGAAACAATTGAATTCAGTACAGCGAATCTAGAAAGATTGGCTTTTTATTTTAAGAATTTGAAGATGGAGGTTAGTGGAAAATGGTACACAATGACAAAGTTTTAGAGGATGTAAATGCTCTGCTTGATTATAATGCCGTTAAAGATTATTTATTTATGACAGTCATTAATGCAGAAGAACATAAAAATGATTTAGCCACTATGCCTCATACTATTATTGGAGATCTTGCGATTGTTTATAAGATTATGATACAAACAACAAATGACCGTTTTTGTTCGGCTAGAGTTACAAATCAACTCATGGATCAGTACGGAATTGATGTAAACAAACTTCATAACGATGCATTGATTTCATCGCCAAATATGATGAAACCAGAAATACTTCCATTAGAAACCATGTTGATAGGAATTCCAAAAGACATAGCCTTGGAAGAAAAAGAACATCAACTTGTTGTTCTGACAAATGAACATAAAACAGATGGTGCAGCCACAATGTTCTATGCTGGAATTTTAAATGATTTGGCTGAAAAATTAGAACATGACTTATATATCATTCCATCATCAACAGATGAGTGTATTGCATTATGTGATTCCCCTTCTTTGAATATTGAACATGTTAAAGAAATGCTTCTTTCTGTTAATAAATCAACATTTGTAGATCCTGATAAAAAGCTATCTGATCATTTGTATCATTATGATAAAGATGAACACATTTTAGAAAAAGCAGATGATTATGAAAAGCGAATCAATAAACATAAATATTCGCAATTACTTCATTAGAAATTGGAGATTTCAAAATGATAAAGTACGAAGATATCGTTAAAAGAATATCCACTATTGAAAAGAAAAAAATCAAAAATGAAGAACGCATCAAAACACTTTCTGAAGAAAATAATATTCTGACTGCAAATCTAAAACTACTGAATCAGAAAAAAGAAATGTTCGAAAAAATGGATCAAGATCTTGCCGATTTGATTCCGGATAAGAAAAAGACTGTAGCCAATTAATGTCTACAGTTGTAACAAGCAACGTCTTTTGGGGACAAAAGACTAGTATTTAGGGAATATCCCTAAGACCCTGAGCTATCACAAATGCTGATAGCTCTTTTAAGATTGGAGGAAGATGAAAATGTTAAATAGTTTAACACTCTGTTTTGTCAGTTTTCTTGGTGGAGGATTAGTTGGGATGGGTACGGTTTTATTTATTCAAGGTGCTTTCTACAATGAAAACAAAATCGAAGAAAAAAGAAATCAAAGTTAGATTAACGAATCAAGACTTTGATCATCTTAACAATTTAGTTAAAGAATCAAGTCTATCTCGTGAATCTTATCTAAGAATGTGTATAAACGGTTTAGTGCCTAGACCTGCGCCTACTAAAGAATTCATCGAAGTAATCGAAATTTTAAGAGAGATTGCTGAAAACATGAATCAAATCGCGATATCTGTTTATACACAAAATGCAATGGATAAATCCTTTTACATGGAAAACTATGAAAAGCTGCAAGATCAAATCAATGAGATTATGATTTTGATTCGACAACCAATCAATATGGAGGAAGTATGGCAATTACCAAAATATGGGCAGTAAAAGATGATTTAAATCGTGTCCTAAACTATATTAAAAATCCAGATAAAACAAAAGAAGATATGAGTGATGGTTTAAAAGAAGTTTTAACTTACACTACCCAAGGCTATAAAACAAACGAAAAAGAGTTTATTACCGGAATCAATTGTGAACCTCGTACGGCCTTAAAACAGATGATGAATACAAAGCTTTCTTACAACAAGATGGATGGTCGCCTTGCCTTTCATGCGGTGCAATCTTTTAAGCCAGGTGAAGTGACACCAGAACAATGCCATGCATTAGGTGTTCAGCTTGCTAAACAAATGTGGGGCAATCGATTTGAAGTGGTTGTTTCTACTCATTTGGATAAAGACCATCTACACAATCATTTCGTGGTAAACTCCGTTTCCTGGGTAGATGGTAAAAAGTATGACAATAAGAAAGCTGATATCGATCACTTCCGTGAATTAAATGATGCGATCTGTAAAGAGCATGGTTTAACTGTCATCACAGAACCAGAAGGCAAAGCGATGAATTATGGAGAATGGAAAGCAGAAAAGAATGATTCTATCTATTTACGGAAATTGATTCGCTATGACGTGGATTCTGTTTTATTGTATGCAAGAACACCTGAACAGTTTCAATCTAGTCTTGAAGAAATTGGATATGTTGTAAATTTGAATGGTAAACATTGGACTTTAAAACATCCACAATCTAAAAGAACATTTCGCTTTTATAAACTGACTCGTGATAATCGCTATGATGAAGAACATTTGATGGAACGGATTAACAGTAACTTCTTGTTTCCCATGCAGTCATCTGTTAAAGATGTTATACCTTGTAAAGAATATCAAGGCAATCATAGAAAATTAAAAGGAATCAAAGCGATGTATATTCGATATTGTTTTGAATTAGGTATCTTAAAGCCAAAAGGCATACCACAAAAATATCCAAGTCCAGCACTTAGAAAGGATTTGATTTATATGGACAAAATCACAGATGAAAATACATTCATTGGCAAGCACAATCTTGAAACAGTGGAAGATGTGCTTGCTTTTAAATTGGAATTAAACAATCAAATAGAAAACTGGATGAATCAAAGAAGATCCATTTACAACAAGATTAAAAGATGTCGTAATCATGATTTAAAACAACAATTAGAGCAAGATCGAGATACGCTCACTTCTAAAATTGCACATGGGAAAAAGGAAATCCGAATATGCGAAGATATAGAAAAGAGAGTACCTGATATTGAAGAAAAGCTAAAAATGGTAAACGCATTAGAAACGGAGCGTATGCAAACACAAAAAGAATATGAAAGGAGCTTTAATTTATGAACAGTGCCGATACAGCTGATCAAATGATGAAGATGACATTGGAAGGTATTCAAGTGGCTGCTGAAATTGGATTAAAAGCTGGTGGAACAGCCGCTAAATCTCTGGCTGTTACTTTGTATGCGATTATTAGTGACAACAAGAAAATCAAAGGAAAAACAAATCTAGATAACCTATTAAAATCCAATAAGGAATTAAAAGTATTCGCGATTCACCATTCTGACTTAAAAAAGTTTTGTGAAGAAGCAAAACATTATGGTGTCCTCTATTCTGTATTAAAAGAAAAGAACAATACAGATGGGATCGTAGATATCATGGTCAAAGCAGAAGATGCTTCTAAGATATCTAGAATGGTAGATAAATTTGACTTAGCTACTATTGATACAAAAGCCATTCGTGAATCTGTCTTATCACAAAAGGATATAAAGCCAATGAGTGATGAAGAGCATGATGCATTGTTATCAAAACTGATGGATGAAAAATCAAACCCCAACAAGGCTCGGACAAGCAAGGACGGTACTCCGTTCGAGCCATCTTCAAAAACATTGAAGAGAGAAAACAAGAAGAAAACCGTCGAAAGAAAAAAATCAACAGTTACTATGGATAGACCTTCTGTCCGTCAGGAACTAAAGGATATTAAGCAAGAACAGTTAAAATCTTCTGCACCTAAATATCCGGTAAGAAAGAAATCCAAAAAGAAAGTGAGATGACAAATATGCGTAACTGGTTTAAAAAACAAAATGATGAAATGATTGAAATCCAAGTCGATGATACAGAAAGAAGAATCATTGTGCGTGCTCTTGCAGATTTAAGAGATAAACAACGTATGGCACATAAAAACTATGACTTTCTAGATTCATTGATTATAAAAGTTTGTGATGCAAATCCACCTTCTATAAAAGATCATTATGAGAGATGCTAAAAAAAATGAATATGTGTTTCTAGGCTTATTACTAATACCAACAATTTGGGTTGCATTGCTTATTGCACCCTACATGGATAAAGGATTAATCAATGCAATTCCAAATCTTAATGAAGCTTTAAATCATCCATTTCAAATTCAATGGACGAATTCAACATTAAAAACAATCGATATCTTTCTGATAATCTATGTATTAGGTGTTGGGATGTATTTATCTTCAGCTAAAAACTATAGAAGAACTGAAGAATACGGATCAGCTAAATGGGCAAATCCCAATACTGTTTGTAAGAAATACGCGAATAAAGATTACTTTGCTAACAAAGTCTTTTCACAAAATGTACGAATGGGGTTAGATGGTAAAAAACATCGTCGAAACTTAAATACAGTTGTGATTGGTGGTTCTGGTGCTGGAAAGACAAGATTTTATGCAAAACCAAACATCATGCAGTGTAATACAAGTTTTGTTGTATTGGATCCCAAAGGCGAAATCATTCGAAGTGTTGGTCATCTATTAGAAGAGAATGGTTATGTCATTAAAGTCATTGACTTGATTGATATGTCTAAATCTCTTGGATATAATCCATTCCACTATATTCAAAGTGATAAGGATGTACTTAAATTAATTACCAACTTGATCCGTAATACAACACCTAAAGGTTCTTCTACCAATGATCCATTCTGGGAAAAGAGTGAAACAGCACTATTGGAAGCGCTGATGTTATATCTGTACCATTATGCACCAGAAGATGAGCAGAACTTTACAATGGTCATGGAAATGCTCAATTATGCAGAAGTTAAAGAAGATGAAGAAGACTATGAAAGTCCGTTGGATGAGTTGTTTAAAAGACTAGAAACGATTGATTCTAATTCATTGGCTTTAAAACAATACAAAATTTATAAACAAGCAGCAGGTGATATATGCTCTAAGTGACTTCTTAATCATGATTTTGTCATGGTTAGTGAAGCAATCACTTAGAGCATTTTTGTTTCAGGAGGTACAGCCATGAGAAATGAAAAAATTACCCCACTGTACGAGCGCCTGAGCCGGGACGATGAGTTACAGGGCGAGAGCAACTCCATATCCAACCAAAAACAGATGTTAGAGGATTTTGCCCGCCGGAATGGACTGCCAAACCCTACGCACTTTACCGATGATGGTATCTCAGGCACCCGTTTTGACCGCCCCGGATTTTTGGCGATGATGGAGGAAGTGGAGGCAGGGCGTGTAGAGGCAATCGTCATCAAGGACATGAGCCGGTTAGGACGCGACTATCTGAAGGTCGGTCAAGTTATGGAGGTTTTGCGGCAGCGAGGCGTTCGTCTGATTGCCATCAACGACGGTGTGGACAGTCTGAAAGGCGATGACGATTTTACCCCGTTCCGCAACATCATGAATGAATTTTACGCCCGTGATACCAGCCGGAAAATCCGCTCTGTGTTTAAGTCAAAAGGCATGAGTGGCAAGCACCTGACCGGCACTGTGATTTACGGCTACTTATGGGACGAAAA